>JANNDA010000885.1:0-10573 GCA_031387195.1 Planctomyces sp.
GTTCTTGCCGCGGATCAGGTCGGCGATCTCGCGGAGGTCTTGCTCGGTCTGCACGCCGCCGGTCGGGTTGTGCGGCGAGTTCAAAAAGATCGCCTTCGGTTTCGGATCGTCGCGCAGAAACGCTTCGATGTCCGCGATCGCCGGCCGAAAACCGTTCGATTGCTTGAGCGGCTTGAAGACCGCGCGAGCACCGCGCCGCAGAATGTTCGGCGTGTACGTCGGAAAGTACGGGCTGAAGACGAGCACTCCGTCGTTCGGATCGAGGAACGCTTCGCAGAAGAATTGCTCGAAGACTTTCGCACCGGGGCCGACGACGACGTTCTTGGCCTCGGCCGGGATGCCGAACTCTTCGCGGACGAATTTCGCCGCCGCGTCACGGAACTCCGGCAGTCCAGGTGACGGGCAGTAATGCGATTGATTGTTCGCGATGGCTTGTGTGCCGCTCAACTTCGCCGATGCAGTGCTGTCGAATGGGCTGTCGCCGATTTCGAGTTCGACGACGTCCTTGCCTTTGGCTTTCAATGCCTTCGCAACGGCGAGCACGGTGAAGGCGGTTTCGACGGTGAGTGATTTCGTGAATTGGCTGAGTTGAAGAGACACGGGTGAAGCTCCTGTTTAGGGTTGAAGGGCTGATGTTGTTAATTGGGGCGGTTGATTCGCAGCAATTGACCGCTCAGAGAAGGCGACGATGAAACTGCGGCATGAATGCGGGCCGCGAATTGGACAAAGTTCGCATCAAACGTGGAGGCGATGATTCCAGAATGTCCGGGCTCTAAGCGATGCAAACGAAAAAAGTGCTTGCGGTTCAGTGTTAGTAAAGCCCGCTGTTCTCCGGCTGCGAAAGCCAGGACTTTTTCGTCGGGCCAAGCCTGCCCGGCATGACCAATTTCCAAAACGGTGAGCACGTCGTGTCCGAGTCGTCGCAGTTCTTCGACGACTGGAAACGGAAAGTTTTCGTTGGAGTACAGCCGAGCCATGCGTTAGGCCGCTTCGTTTTCTTGAATATCGCGTTCGATTTCTTCGCGATGTGCTCTGTGATAGGCCCAGGCGTTGACGATGTCTTCCGCTCGCAGCGTCGGGAAGCTTCGCAGTAACTCGCATTCCGACAGCCCTTGGTTCCTCGCTTGGACCAAGACCCAAACGGGAACGCGAGAGCGGCTGATGCAGGCTTCGCCACCGCAGACCGCCGGATCGGAGTCGATGCCCGGAAAGTTGCCACCCAGATCACGAGCGACCCATTGCAGGACTTGGGCCTTCTCGCCCGGAGTCAATCGCGGCAACAGAGCTTCGGCTTCTTGAAGAGTCGGCATGACAGATCCTCAGCGTTACTTCGCGGCGATCGCTTGTGCGAGCGGTTGCAAGACTTGTTCGACGACGAGTTCTTCGAGCATCTCTTCGCAGCGACCGCGAAGCGTTTCCAACGTCTGGCCGAACGAGGCTCCCGGCTCCAGGCTGCCGTATTTGCGGAGTGTGAAATAGACGCTGATGTTTTCTTCGGGGTACTCGCCACGACGCACGTGATAGGCCGTGGTGCGAGTTTCAATCAACAGCCGGGCTTGAATACGGCAGGTTTCATCGAGCGTGAGCGTGATCGATGGCTCGTAATTGATGACGCGAGCGCCGGGGACGCGGAGCAAGCCGTCGATGGCCGGGCAACCGCCGAGAGCTTCGGCCACGAGTTCGTCATGGTTGCCGCGATAGGCCATATCGAACCCCATCATGAAGTCGAGCGCCTCGCAGTCGAGCGGGCTGACGGACAGCATGTAGGGCAAAAGTTCCAGAACTTCCTGGTGCTGAATGACGGCGGTCTCAATGTCTGGCGGGTTGCGAAAGCCGCTGCAAACTCGTTTGGACTCGACCGTCAAGAACCGCTGATGCCCCAGATCCTTGTCGTCTTCCAGCACGCAATCGCCGGTCTCGCGCGTGTAGAAGTTCCGCATTGACGGATACGACTTTTGAATCCGCTCAAAGAACCCCAAGATCGTTTCGCGAGCGGCCGGCAACGGCATCTCGGTGCTGAGGTTCATATTGCAGTAAAAATCATCGACATAAGAGTCGAAAGGCAACATGGGCAAAGTCCTGGGACAGCAATAGCGTGAGGGCGTTGGGAATGAACGCTGGAAATCAGCGGTTCGTCTCGTGAATATCGTTGGCTGGATTCTATGGGTGTGTCGGAAGCAGGTCAAAGAACGGTTTGATGTGGCAGAACGTAGAGCGGGCGGCTCGCCTGCTTGCTGAGTTGGTCGGTTCAGTTTTACGAAAACTCAGGCGAGCCGCCTGAGCTACGGGTGCGATCGGAGTTCGCCAATGGAATTACAAGTGTGCGTTTTTTCCACACCGCTCGGATGGATTGGACTCGTGGGAGCCAACAAGCGAGTTTGGCGACTGACGATGGGCCATCGTCGCGCCGAGGATGCGTGGTCCGATTTGCGACGTCACTTTGTCGAGGGCTCGCTGACAGCAAGTGATTGGTATCCGAAGCTGAAGAAAATGTTGGAGCAATTTGCGGCTGGCAAGGTTGTCTCGTTTGAAGACATTTTGGTACGGACAGAACATCGCACCGAGTTTCAACAACGGGTGCTCGCGGCGACGCAGGCGCTCGGCTTCGGTGAGACGATCAGTTACGGCCAACTTGCCGCACTCGTCGGTTCGCCAAAAGCGGCGCGAGCGGTTGGGTCCGTGATGGCCTCGAATCAGATTCCGATCATCGTCCCCTGCCATCGTGTTGTTGGCAGTCGTGGAGAACTGACCGGGTTCTCGGCACCGACCGGCGTGGATCTCAAACAGCGGTTGCTCGATCTGGAACAAGCGGCTCTGGAACGGTCAGTGGTCAGCTCGGGCTCACCTGGAAAGCCAATGTGACAATCGCTAAGTTCGCTCGCGCCGCTCGTGTGCTGAGATCTGAGATTTCAAATCTGAAATCTCAGAGAGGAGGAAGTGGTTTTTGAGAATGGAGACTCGTCGATGGCTGGTACGGATTTGACTTCGAGTGCGGATGGCTCGGAGAAGCCCGAACGTTCGCTGAATTTCATTGAGCAGATCATCGAGGAAGATCGGCGAACGGGGAAACATGGCGGTCGAGTCCAAACGCGATTCCCGCCCGAACCGAACGGTTATTTGCACATCGGACATGCGAAGTCCATCTGTTTGAACTTTGGGCTCGCGCTGAAGTACAGCGGCAAGTGCAATCTCCGTTTCGATGACACGAACCCGACGAAGGAAGATGTCGAGTACGTCGATTCGATTCAGGAAGACGTCAAGTGGCTCGGCTTTCAATGGGACGGGCTGTACTTCGCCTCGGATTACTTTGAGCAGCTTTATCAGTGGGCCGAGAAACTGATTGAAGACAACCTGGCGTATGTTGATAGCCAGTCGCCGGAAGAAATCGCCAAGCAGCGCGGCACGGCGAGCGAACCGGGAACCGCCAGCCCGTTCCGCAATCGCTCCGTCGCTGAGAATCTCGATCTGTTCCGTCGCATGAGGGCGGGCGAGTTCGCTGATGGGGCTCATGTGCTGCGGGCGAAGATCGACATGGCCGAGACGCATTTGATCATGCGCGACCCGATCCTGTATCGCATTCGGCACGCACATCATCATCGCACCGGCGACACGTGGTGCATCTATCCGATGTATGACTACGCTCACGGACAATGCGACGCGATCGAGCAAGTCACGCATTCCATTTGCACGTTGGAATTTGAAACTCACCGCCGGTTGTATGACTGGTGCCTCGAAAAGCTGGGGATCTTTCCGTCTCATCAGTACGAGTTCGCTCGGCTGAATCTGACTTACACGGTGATGAGCAAGCGGCGGCTGTTGGAGCTGGTGCAGGCAGGCGATGTCAGCGGCTGGGACGACCCGCGCATGCCGACGCTCTGCGGTTTGCGGCGACGCGGTTACACGCCGGAAGCGATCCGCGCTTTCTGCGAGCGGATCGGCGTGGCTCGGTTCACCAGCACGATTGAAATGGCGTGGTTGGAAGACGCCCTGCGCGATGACCTCAACAAGCGAGCCGCCCGTGTGCTGGCGGTGTTGCGTCCGCTGAAGCTCGTCGTCACGAATTGGCCCGCCGGTCAAGTCGATTGGATCGACGCGGTGAATAACCCCGAAGACGAAAGTGCCGGCTCGCGCAGGGTGCCGTTCTCCGGGACGCTTTACATCGAGCAAGACGATTTCATGGAGAGTCCGCCGAAACAGTTCTTCCGTTTGAGCCCCGGCCGCGAAGTCCGCTTGCGTTACGGTTACCTCGTCACTTGCACGGACGTCGTGAAGGATGCCGACGGCAATGTTGTCGAAGTGCGCTGCACCTACGACCCAGCCTCTCGCGGTGGAAATTCACCCGATGGTCGCAAGGTCAAAGCGACGATGCACTGGGTCTCTGCCGAACATGCCTTGTCCGCTGAAGTGCGTTTGTACGATCACCTTTGCCAGCAACCCGACCCCAACGATGTCGCCGATGGTGTTGATTGGAAGACGACACTCAACCCGAATTCGCTGGAGGTCATCTCGCAAGCGTGGATCGAACCAAGCCTCATGGGAGCGGTTCCCGGCAGCAAGTATCAGTTCGAGCGGCTCGGCTATTTTTCGCTCGACGCCAAGGATTCCCAGCCGGACCAGATGGTCTTCAATCGCTCGGTCACGCTGCGCGACAGTTGGGCGAAGGCTCAGCAGAAAAGTTCTTCCGCAGATTTTGTGGCTAAAAAATAGCCCCCACAGATTCTGGCGAAGCCCCGGATTTTCAGAGGCATCGCTCCGATATCCAATGGATGCTTGAGTCGGATGAACAACCCAAACTCGAAGGCCGCATCACGCATTGCGGGGAGCTTAGGCGTCGGCCATGCGAGCCTCAGTCCGTGGGCCAGTCGAGGTTGCTGAGCCACGCGAGCGAACGCATACTGATGCCGTTCCATCGCATCGCACTTGGGAGTGAAGCATGTCAACGACGTTGGAGAGCATTGCTCGCGCAGCTTCTGACCGACAACCCGCGTGGGGGATTGCGTTGCTGTTTCCGGACCAAGGCACCTGGAGCGAGGACGAATACCTCGACCTCCCCGGCAACCATTTGATCGAGTTCAACGAGGGTCACTTAGAGGTGCTGCCGATGCCGACTCCCTATCACCAAATGATCGCCTTTAACCTGCATCGTACGCTTCACGACTACGTCAAAGCTCGGCAGCTAGGCACCGTGTTTTCCGCTCCGTTACCTGTTCGCGTTGGCCCCGCAAAATACCGCGAACCCGATGTTGTGTTTGTTTCGACATCACAATTGCCGCCAGATCTTCGCCAAGTCAAACAGCTTGACCGTGCCGATTTGGTGATCGAGGTTGTCAGTGATGGAGCGGACAATCGAGCACGCGACTTCGTGGAGAAGCGTGCGATTTACGCCCATGCGGGGATCACCGAGTATTGGATCGTGGACCCCAATACTGCGGAGGTGACCGTCCTTTCGTTGAAGAATGGCCAATACGAAACTGACACCGTTTGCCGACGCGGCGAGAGCATCCGTTCGGCGTTATTTTCAGATTTCGACATGCCCGTCGATTCTGTTTTCTCTGTCGAATAGCAGTCTGTCGAATAACCGGGTGATCGTGTCAAAACTGCAACTGCCGCTGAAACGCCGTTACCTCGTTCGCTTCGATCCGAAGCGTGTGCCGCATCTGTTTGCGGATGTGTTGATCATTGGCGGCGGAATTGCCGGCATCCGCGCGGCGCTGGCCGTTGATCCGCGTCTGACGACGATCGTGGTGACGAAAGATGCGCTGAGTCAGTCGAACAGCGCGTACGCTCAAGGGGGCATCGCGGGAGTGCTCGACCCGCTGGATGATGTGGCCAATCATGCGTCTGACACGATGGCTGCGGGGAAAGGACTGTGCGATGACGCGGTCGTCAGCATGGTTGTGAACGAGGCTCCCGAACGCATTCGCGAACTGGCGGCTTTCGGAGCTCAGTTCGATCTGAAAGACGGCGCGATCGCGCTGACGCAAGAAGGCGGCCACAGTCACCGGCGAGTCGCTCACGCACTCGGCGACGCGACGGGCAAGGAAGTCATGCGTGCCATGATTGCCTGCATTCGCTCAGCCGAACATGTGCAGGTTTGGGAACAGACCGCGACGATCGACCTCTTGACGCACGAAGGTGTCTGCCGAGGAGCAATCGTCTGGAACGCTCAGCACGGCAAGACACTCGTCTGGGCCAAGCAGACAATTCTCTGCACGGGCGGAGCCGGGCGGCTGTATCGTGAGACGACGAATCCCGACATCGCCACGGCCGACGGTCATGCGCTCGGCTTCCGCGCCGGAGCCGAGCTGCGCGACATGGAGTTCATGCAGTTTCACCCGACCGTGCTTTACATCGCCGGGAGTTCGCGGCATTTGATTTCGGAGGCCGTGCGCGGCGAAGGAGCGTACTTGCGTGACTGCTTCGGGCATCGGTTTATGGGGGACTATCACGCCGCATTGGAACTGGCCCCGCGCGATGAAGTCAGCTTGGCCATCACACGCCAGATGGAAAAGACGAAGCACTCGTGCGTGTATCTCGACCTGTCGCATCTGGCCAAATCGCTGATCGCCGAACGCTTCCCGCACATCAGTCGCGTCTGCGCCGAATTCGGTCTCGACATCGCCACCGATCAAATCCCGGTGCGGCCGGGCGCTCATTACATGATTGGCGGCCTGACGATTGACCTCGACGGACACACGACAATTCCCGGTCTGTGGGCTGCGGGCGAAGTGAGTTCCTCCGGTCTGCACGGCGCAAATCGCCTCGCTTCCAACAGTTTGTTGGAAGGACTCGTTTACGGACTCCGTTGCGGACGGGGAGCCTCGGAACTCGCACTCGCTCAACCCGACAGCTTTGCCGCGATCCCAATGCGATCCGACTGGACTCACGATGTGAAGGACGACCACGACTTGAATCTGACCGATCTGACCAACTCACTCCAAAGTCTGATGGGCCGTCACGTCGGCATCACGCGCAACGCAGCAGGACTCAAAGACGCGACGACACAGATCGACTTTTGGGACCGTTACGTCTCGACGCGCGAATTTGCTCAACTCAAAGGTTGGGAACTGCAAAACTTGTTGTTGGTCTCACGACTGATGGCCATCTCGGCGACCGCACGCACCGAAAGCCGCGGCGTCCACTTTCGCGATGACTTCCCGCAGACCGATCTTCAACAAGCCCAGCACATCGCCATCACCGCAACGATGCCACGTCGCTGAACTCGTGAGAGTTCAGCGGCCAATTCAGCGAAATTGAAGCCAACTGAATTCTGACGAATTCACCTACTCGTCGTCGTCAGGGTCATCAAAGTCTGGCTCATCGACCTCATCATCGTTGAGAAGACGGACATCGCTGATCGAGGACCGTCGCCCCACCGGGGCTGGTACGTCATCGTCTTCTCGATCATCGCTATCAAGCCGGTCTTCCTCGTGCTGACGGCTGCCCGGCATCTTGATCATCACCTCGGTCCCGGCGTCTTGTTCGACCATGTCAGGATCGTCCGGCCCGAGATGGACTTTGTACTTCGAGTTCGCAAAGGCTAGTTCGTCGCCCGGTAGCAGCGCCCCACGAGTCACCCGCTGACCATTCACCTTCGTGCCGTTGGTGCTTCCCAGGTCTCGAATAAAGAGCAAACCGTCGGTCTTCACGATGACACAGTGCAATTTCGAGATGCTGCTGCGATCAATGAAGATGTCGCAAACGCCACGCTTGCGACCGACGATCGTGACGTCCTTTTTCAGACGAATCGATCGCTCGCCTTCAGTGGAGATGAGCTTGGCTTCCATGAAATTGGACCTTAGTGGTTCGGTTTCTGGCCGGAGCGAAGTCGGCAAAAGGATACTCTACCGCGTTCGAGGTTGCTCGAATTGATTTCTGAAAAGTCGGAATGTGCCGCTGGAGTTCACTCCTTAGTCTGGCTGTACTGGCCAACGGCGGTCGAGTGCCCCCAATAATCGGCTTAGGGAACAAGGTCTGCCACGCGGATCCAACGGGGACTCGTCCCGGGAAGAGTTAAGCCGATCGTATCGGATGAGCTCAGAATCAACTCGGTCGCGTAATCTGCCCCGCGACCCGCACCTTGCTGATCACGAAAGATCTCAATCTGCGAAGCGACAAGGTTGATGATCCAGTATTCCAAGACTCCGGCGCGAGCATAAACGTGGCGTTTCTCGCGGTCGGTAGCCAACGACGTATCGGCAACCTCGATCACGAGCGCGGTATCTGCTCCCGTCGGGTGCCGATCCGCGTAATCCAGAATGCTCCCACGTACGATCGCGAGATCCGGTTCCGGCACGCTGTCGAGCGTTTCCAGCGAGCATTGATTTCGACAATGCCAACCGGGTGGCAATTCGCGTTGCAGAACTGATTGAGCCCAAGTGACGCGACTATCGTGCGGTGGGTTCTTTGGCATTTTTTCGACAATCCACCCTTCCAACAGCTCAAAGTTATCGTCTTCAGAGAATCGCCCCGCTTCAGTCCACCGGCGGTATTCAGCCACTGAAAACCGACGCAACGGCCACACCGGAATCTCGGTGGTCGCGGAGGGCGAAGCGATCAGCGTTGTCATGGTTGTCATTCCTCAAAAGTTCTCGGTGGTTAAGGTCGAATGCGTCGGCGACCGTTCAAACGGAAACCTCTACCGAAACTTCATTGTTATCGAAATCCACTTGGCGACAACTCCTTGTACCGCAAGAGGTTCAACACTCTTCCAAGGAATGGCCAGTCTGTCAAGCTGTGGTTTGGGTTACTTGAGAACATGCCTTGCGGTCGCTAATTTGCCCCACTTGCTGCGCCAAGGCTGGCCTGGGAGGAGCGCTGACGCCCTCCGTTAGTTGATGAATGATTCGGGCGGACCGTGTCTTGAGTCGCCGGCGCGGCATTTACTTCAAGGGAAAGATTTCATGTCTGACAAGTCTGTTTATTTCTTCGGTGGCAGTTCGGCGGATGGCAACGGCAAGTTGAAGACCCTGCTCGGCGGAAAAGGGGCGAACCTCGCCGAGATGTGCTTGATTGGCATCCCGGTTCCGCCCGGCTTCACCATCACGACGGAAGTCTGCGCCGCTTACTACGAACACGGGAAGAAAATGCCGGAAGGGGCTATTCCGGAGATTGACGCAGCACTCGCCAAGACCGAAGCACTCGCGGGAAAGAAGTTCGGCGATCCGGCCGACCCGCTGCTCGTTTCCGTTCGCTCCGGTGCGGCGCTCTCGATGCCCGGCATGATGAACACGATTCTCAACCTCGGCTTGACCGATGCCAGCGTTGAGGGACTGGTGAAGAAGACCGGCAACGAGCGATTTGCGTACGACAGCTACCGCCGCGTCATCGACATGTTCGGCTCGACCGCGATGGGGGTCGAGCACGAAGAGTTCGAGCACGAGATTTCCAAGCTCAAGGCCGAGAAGAACGTCAAGCTCGATACCGAGCTGACCGTCGATGACCTCAAGGAACTCGTGAAGCGGTACAAGGCGGTTTACAAGAAGCACGTCGGCGATGACTTCCCGCAGGAGCCGAAGAAGCAACTGATGCTGGCCATCAACGCGGTGTTCAACTCGTGGATGGGGAACAAGGCTCAGGAATACCGCCGTATCGAACGGATCACCGGCCTCCGCGGCACGGCGGTCAATGTGCAGGCGATGGTCTTCGGCAACATGGGTGACACGTCGGGAACCGGCGTCGCGTTCACACGCGATCCGAACACCGGCGAAGACCTGTTTTACGGTGACTACCTCGTCAATGCGCAGGGTGAAGACGTCGTCGCCGGTATCCGCACGCCAGAGCCCATCGCGGAACTCGGCAAGTACAACGCGAAGGTTTATGAGCAGCTTTGCGGCATCCGCGCGAACCTCGAAAAGCACTACAAGGAAATGCAGGACATCGAGTTCACGGTTCAGGAAGGGACGCTTTACATGCTGCAGACTCGCAGCGGCAAGCGAACTGGAACTGCCGCCGTCCGCATTGCGGTCGAGATGGTGAAGGAAGGCCTGATCGACGAAGAGACCGCCATCAAGCGGGTCAATGCGGAATCGCTGAATCACTTGTTGCAGCCGCAGCTCGATCCGAAGTCGAAGGTCAAGCCGGTCGCTCAAGGGATCGCGGCCAGTCCGGGCGCGGCCAGCGGCATGATCGTCCTCTCTGCCGAAGCCGCCGTCGAACACGCGGCGAAGTTCCCGAACGATCCGATCATGCTCGTTCGCAAAGAGACCAGTCCCGAAGACGTCGCGGGAATGCACCTCGCGAAGGGCATTCTGACCAGCACCGGCGGCAAGGCCAGTCACGCGGCGGTCGTCGCTCGTGGCTGGGGCAAGCCGTGCGTCGTCGGTTGCGAAGCGGTCAAGATCGACGAGAAGTCCCAGACCGTCGCTATCGCAGGACACACTCTGAAGGCCGGTGATTTCGTGACGATCAACGGCACGACCGGCGACGTGATGATCGGCAAGGTCGAGACGATCCCACCGACGATGACGGGCGAATTCGCGACGCTGATGAACATGGCCGACAAGTATCGCACGCTGAATATTCGCACCAACGCCGACAGCCCGGCCGATGCACTGAAGGCGCGTGAGTTCGG
>JANNDA010000025.1:0-2950 GCA_031387195.1 Planctomyces sp.
CGACATCCGCGCCGTCGCTCGCCCTGTGTTGCGACACCGCCTCGTCACCAGCTTTTCCGCCGAAAGCGACGGTATCACGACCGACCACATCGTCGAAAAGCTGTTCGATGTGATTCGCGAGCCGGAATAGGCGGAACGATGACGATGGCGACCGGAATACAGCGCCGTTCAAACGGTCCAATCTGCGACCCGCAGTCCGGGGACTTTTTCAAAGTCCTTCCGGTTGCGGCTGAGCAGCGTCGCTGTCTCGCCCAGCGACAGTGTGATGGCGGCAATCTTCAAGTCGTGCGTGCCAATCCGAATGCGTGCGGCATTAAGCTTTTGAAACTCAAGCATCGCAAACTCGTCGAACGGAAGCACAAGCATGTTTGCCTCGTTTGCGAGCCGGTACTCTCACTTTGGGAGACCCCTTTGGACGGAACGATGCACGCCATTTCGCTCCGATTTTCATCGCTTCCACGAAGTCTTCATCACCGCGAAAAGAGCCGACGAGCTCATTCAAACCGTGAGGAAGTAGGCCAATCGGTTTTCCCGTTGCCGCATGAAGGCTGGCCATTTCCGCTTCGAGGAGTTTCAGTCGTCGCTCAACAGCCTCCTTTGTTGGAGGTGAGATTTGCAGCTTTTGTTTTTGCTTCGCCATGTTCGAGCCCTTTCGTGGGGCGGGATTCTATTCTGGTTTCTGAGATCGGTCTATCCGTTGCCTGGTTGGCTGTTTGATGTCTTTCGGCCACCGCACCGTCTTAAGGTTTCATCATGCCCTATCTTGATCCCGAAGGTCTTGCCCGTATCGGCAATCTTGAACTCATCGCCAAGCAGGTGGTTGAGGGGTTTCTGACCGGCAAGCATCGCAGTCCGTATCACGGATTTTCAGTTGAGTACTTGGACCATCGGTCCTACACGCCCGGAGATGACCTGCGGGGACTCGATTGGAAGGTGCTCGCGCGGAGCGACAAGCATTACATCAAGTTGTACGAGGACGAGACGAACCTGCGGGCTTACATCCTGTTGGACTGCTCGAACTCGATGATGTTCAAGAGCAACGGCCTGAGCAAGCTGCAATGGGGCAGTTATCTGGCGGCGGCGTTGTCGTACTTGTTGCTTCGCCAAAACGACGCGGTCGGGTTGATGCTGTTTGACACCGAAGTCCGCGCCTACATCCCGCCGAAGGCACACCCGACGCAGTTCCGACGCATCCTCGACACGTTGGACAACGCCAAGCCGGGCGGCGAGACCGATGTCGGGGCCGTACTGCACGAAGCGGCCGAGCGAGTCAAACGCCGCGGCTTGGTCATCGTCATCAGCGACCTGATCGACGACGAAGCGAAGATTGCCAGCGGCCTACAGCACTTCCGGCACAACAATCACGAAGTGCTCGCCTTCCACACGATGGACGACGCCGAACTCACCTTTCCCTTCGAGCGGATCACTCGCTTCCAAGATATGGAAGGTGCCGGTCGAGTCGTCGTGAATCCGAACTCGCTGCGGAAGCGATACCTGTCTCGCATTCAGTCGTTTACCGAACGGCTGGAGCACGACTGCCACGAGCGAAAGATCAGCTACAACCTAGCCAACACCAAGGAGCCTTACGGCCCGTACCTCGCGGCGTATCTCGACAAGCGGCACCGCATCGGCTGATGACTTCCGAATCTGCCCCCGAATTTCTGACACTTGGCCAATGAGACGTTTATACTCATTGCCGCGTTAATCGAGACTTACGGGAAACACGCTGGACACTGATGAGTCACCAACGTGAGTCGGCAGAAGGAACATCGATCATGGAATCACGGCTCACCGAGCGCATGTGTTTCCAGAGTGTCTTACAGCAGCACTCGTGGATGATGCTGTCCATGCTCGACAGCATGGGTGATGGTTTGGTCGTGACCAATGCTGCTGGACAGTTTGTGTTCTTCAACGAGGCGGCCAAGCAACAGTTTGGCTTCTTGCCCACGGAGACAACGTCCGACGAGTGGATGGAACATTCACCCTGCTATCGGTCGGATGGCATCACCCCTTTTCCGGTCGCCGAACGACCGTTGACACGTGCCCTCCAGGGCGAGGCGGTTGACAGCGTGGAGCTGTTGGTTCGACAAGCTCAGATGCCAGCAGATTTGTGGTTGAGCGTGACCGCGCGACCGCTGATGGATGAGGAAGGCGCGGTGCGCGGCGCGGTGGCGGTCTATCGCGATGTCACCGAGCGCACGCACGCGGAGCTGGAACTCAAGTCGGCGTTAGCGCAATCGCGAGCGTTGAGTGCCCATTTGCAGAGCGTGCGCGAGGAAGAACGGTCCCACATTGCTCGCGAGATCCACGACGAATTGGGGCAAGTGTTGACGGGACTGAAGATGGACCTGGCTTGGTTGAAATGTCGCCTCGCCGAAGAGCGTCAGGAGACCTCGCGAGCGTTGCTGTTGAACAAAGTGCAGGACATGTCGAGGCTCATCGACACCACCATTCAGGCCGTCCGGCAACTGGCTACCGAGCTCAGGCCCGGCATTCTGGACTATCTGGGCTTGGCCGCCGCCATCGAGTGGCAGGCTGAGGTATTTGAGAAACACTCCGGCATTCGTTGCCGCGTGGTCAACACGCTGGCCGATGTTCCGCTGGACAAAGAGCAGATGACGGCGGCCTTCCGTATCCTGCAAGAGTCCTTGACCAATGTCGCCCGCCACGCAGAGGCAGTCACCGCCGTGACGATCCTGCTGACTCAGGAGACCGACTTTTTGGTTCTGGAGATTGAAGACAATGGCCACGGATTCCATAAGGACGACTTGGCCTCAAAGCACACCCTCGGATTGCTGGGAATGCGCGAACGGGCCGCGATCCTCGGCGGCGAAGTCCAGATCACCAGCAAGCTCGGACAAGGCACCAAAGTCACCGCGCGGATTCCGCTCGAACCGCGCCCAGACACAGATTGATCCTCGCGCGAAGTAACCCGAAGCGTGAGCGAGGG
>JANNDA010000046.1:0-3349 GCA_031387195.1 Planctomyces sp.
ATGACCGCGTCAAACGCGGTGAGGTTGTGATCGGTCTCAGGCGAGCGGGGTGGCGGTAGCCCGCCGGTGTTTAGCGCGAAGAACCCGGGGGCGGACGCCACCCCGCACGCGTGTGGCGTTTTTTAGGCAGCTCCAGTTTTCATCCCGCACGACGCGACGATGCGAGGAAACTCCAACCGCACGACCTCATGGCCGAGTTCTCCTCCGGCACGTTGCAACTCGTGCAAGTACCAACTGTCCGAATTGCCGAGTACGCCGATCAGCACGCAATGATCCTCTGAGCTAAGGAACGGGAGCGCAATAACTTCCAGGTGCATGGGGAAACTAGCACGACGCGCAAGCGAGTGGTCATTGCCGGAACCACTCGCTTGCGCGTCGTGCTAAGGTGAATCGATCAAATTCCAAACGACCGACGCAGGATTTCTGGGGCGATGGCCCCAAACGTTTGCACGCGACCGGTGTCGAGATTCTGGAAGACGACCTCTGCCGGACTGAAGAGATGCGGATCGATCTTGTAAAAGTCGCGACCTGCATCCTCAAAGATTTCTGCGAACGGCTTGCCGTGAGCCGATGATCCGCACGACGGCACTTTTGGTCCGATCGCCGCGATCGATTCGTCATCGCCGCGCACCATCAAGGTCACTCGCCCGCCGTAAAGAATCGCGTCGTTCGTGCGGCCGATCCCCGCGAAGTCATCTTTCGCTACAGGTGGCAGCGGCGCGACACCGACGGCTGATCGCACACGCCACACGTCGAAGCCCAACTCGAACAGCTTGTGCAGAGAGGTTTCGACCGACCGTGCAACCACTTGCAGATTGCCGGCCAGACTCGCCGTTCGAGCCGCCAGCAGCGTGACTCGATCGGCAGGGACTCCCGTCTTCTCGGCGATCATGGCGACCACTTCGGCGCTGGGTAACTTGCCCGTTTCCAACACGCCGACAACGCTGCTGGACGACTCGCGATATCCCAATTTCTCAAACAACTCTTCGCGAGCCGCCGCCGCGCGCATCGGTCCCGAACCCATCGCAAAGAACTTGCCGACGCTGATCTGCCATCCGGCATATTGGCTGAGCAAGCAGGCTTCGACCGGCGCGTCAGTGACGACTTGCACGCTGGGCCATGTCACGCCACCGATTTCACTCGCAACGATACGGACCTCGGCGAGACCGGCGAAGCAGACCTCGGCCAACAGACGTCCCGCTGCCAACGAGCCTTCTGCCTTGACGCCGAGATCAATGACGCAGCCGCCCCCTTCGATCTCGATCACCGTCCCGCGTAAGTCGCCCACTCGCGGCAACGCGGCGGTGACTAATTCACTCGCTCGTTTATTGAGCATCATCGACATGGTATTTCTTTCGTTGTAACCCGAAGCGTCAGCGAGGGCGGGCGCTCCACAGATCAAGGAATTCAGAGTCTGTTGAAGCATTCGCCCTCGCTGACGCTTCGGGTTACTTTTGAGGCTTCGCCTGCTCTACGGTTTCGGCTTCACGAACGTCGGTAATCCTTGAGGCTGCAACCGCAAGCGAATCTTTTCTTGGCAGCAGTCGCACGGCTTCATCTCGTACATCGCAATCGAACAGACGTCGCACCAATAATCCATGAATTGCCGAGTCCCCTTGTCATCGAACACAAAGATCATCAGCACCTGCAAGTACGGTGCTGCTTTCTGACGAGTCCCCACCAAATCGACTCGTCGATCACGCAGCCGGTCGTCTTGAAAGAATGCTCGCCCACGCCAGTCGGGCACGATGGGGATCAACTCGCCCGCTTCCGTTTCGAGCACGACCTGTGACTTGAACTCCTCAAATGACTTCACTCCGCGCCGTTTCAAAGCATCTTGCAACAGGACCACTTTGCCGCTGAAGAGTTCTTTCTTTGTCTCTTCGACTCGTTCGGAAGCCTTCGCGTCACGTGGCTTTTCGTTCGATTTATCATTGGGCGAACTCGTTGCGGGGGCGGCTTGTTGAGCAGCGGCAAACAACCCGATCGACAGAGCCGTCAACAACAATGACGCTCCAGTCAGCAGAACGATCCGATTTGTCCGCGTGATGTTTACCGACATGACGAACTCTCAGAACACCTTGGAATCAGGGTAGTACGTCTTGATGGTGAGCTTGCGCAAGACAAGCAGTACGATCAGATTCAACAACTTCCAAACGAGCAACCAGCTCGTCAGTCGATAGGCTTGGATGAAGTCACTGATACCGAACAGGAAAAACGCAACTGCGTAACTCAATTCCAACCGCTTCGATTTTCGGTGTCGCAAATGACGGCGAATTACCAGCGTGCCAAACGCGAACCAGCTAACTCCCTCGAATAGATTGAACCCGTGTTGCCAAACGAGATCGCTGACCGAACCGTTCGGGTCGTACTTCCACCACGTGTGCCACCACAGCAGGTCGAGCCAATCCATCTACTCCCCCGATTTGCCGATCACGATCAGCCGCATCGGCACCTTCGAGCCCCCTTTTGCCGCGAGTAGCACACTCAACATCGTGTGTTCCTTCGCTGCATTGTGAGTCAGGATCGGTTGCTCGATCGGCTTATCAACGGGAAGCAGCGAGAAGATCGCGGGGTGCGTTGACCCCGCTGTCTTGGCGCTCTTCTTGGACAATGCAGCAAAGCCGCTGATCGGTTTCGGATCGGAGTCCGTGGCTGCGGGGATCCCTAACACAAAATCGGCGAGGTCGCTTGTCCCGACGTGATTGCCATCCTCTGGTTGCTGGCCATATCGCAACGTGTAGACCCCCGGCTTGATTTCCTGACCGCGAAAGTCCGTGAATTTCTTCTTCGCTTCCACCTGCAACACGCCAATCAACTCACCCGGCACGAGCGGATACTTCACGCTGAGCGTCGGTTTGAAATCGCCCTTCGTCGGCACCTCCTTGACCAACCACACAGAGCAGATCGGCCCCTTGTCGCTGACCACTCGGTGCCCCTTCGGATCGACGACGGCGGCGATGTCTTTCGACAATCCCTCCGGCAATGACTCGACTGTTTCCAACTTGCTTTCAGCGCGCGCCGTGCCCGCCACTGACCACAAAGCGGCGGAAACGATCACCGCGAAAATCATTCGCAAACGCATCGAACAGGTCTCCTCAATTGAGTAAATCAGATCGGACGAAGATGGTAGCCGCGTCAGCAAGCGAATTCATCAAACACAACAGCCCGGCTGTTGCGGAAACAGCCGGGCTGTCGTGTTTGATGAATTCTACGTAGCCGTCATCGCTCCGTGCGCCGTGAAAGGTGTTGATCTTGAGCGGGGGATAATCCCGCCCGGCAACTTGTTGTTCCAGCCGGTAGCAATTGGAGCAACGGTGGAGGCAACGAAACCGTTGAAGCCTTCGAT
>JANNDA010000106.1:0-1540 GCA_031387195.1 Planctomyces sp.
CAGCCACTACGAAGTCGTCCCGGGCAACGAGCAACAAAAGATCGTCGCCTCGGCCAAGATGCACGAAGACGAGGAATAGTGCGGCGAGATCGCAGATACGTAGCCGTCACGCTCCGCGTGACGAGCCGAACGCATAACAACGCCCCCTGAAGCGACCGGCTCATCACGCGGAGCGTGATGGCTACGTAGAATTGCCCTCAATGTAACCGATCAACGTGCGTTGATTGCGAAGCCTCCGGGCGAAAGGTAATGTCTTCGCCCGTTTGGTTTCGAGGATTCACCTTTACTTCTAACGAGGAACTCTGGGTATGCGTCAGCCATCGACCCGTCGTGAATTTATGAAAAATGTGAGCGTCGCCAGCGTCGGCGCGTATGTTGGTCACGGACTCGCGTTTCCGAAACAAGCACTCTCGGCCAACGAAGAAATCAACGTCGCCTGCATCGGCGTCGGTGGTAAAGGGGGCAGCGATTCGAGCAACGCTTCCCAGTTCGGTAACGTCGTCGCCATTTGCGATGTGGATAAAAACACTTCGGAAAGCAAAGGGAAGTCCGACAAATTCACGAGCGCCGAAAGGTTCACGGACTATCGCGAACTGTTTGCCAAACATGGCAAGAAGATTGACATCGCGACGATCAGCACGCCGGACCACATGCACGCTCCGGTGACGTTGGAAGCCATGCGGTTGGGCATCAGTTGCTACACGCAGAAGCCGCTGACACGCACCATTTACGAGGCTCGGCTACTCGCCAATGTCGCGCAGGAAACGGGTGTCTGTACGCAGATGGGCAATCAGGGAACCGCATTGGATTCGTCGCGGGAAGCGATCGCTCAGATCAAGTCGGGCGTGCTCGGCACGTTGAAGGAAGTCTATGCGTGGTCCAATCGCCCGGTCTGGGCACAAGGCCCCGGTCGTCGCATGACGATCGACAAGTTCGCCGCCCAGGCCAAGAAGGACGACGCTGAGAACGCCGACAAGATCGTCGCGAAGAAGAAGGAAGAAATCGCCAACGCGCTGGAGCGAGTCGATTGGAAGAGCTGGATCGGGGTGGCACCGCATCGCGAGTTCTGGCCGGGTCACTACCACACGTTCCAGTTCCGTGGCTGGTGGGACTTCGGCACCGGTGCCTTGGGCGACATGGCCTGCCATCAGTTGACAGTTCCGTTCGCCTCGTGCGGACTGCGCGATCCGATCTCCGTCGTTGCCAAAAGCACGGGTCACGACTTCGACAGCTTCCCAGCCAGCTCGATCATCAAGTTCGAGTTTCCCGAAACGTCGGAACGGCCCGCGATTCCCTTCTGGTGGTATGACCGCAAGGGGAACAAGCCGCCGATGGAAGTCTTCGAGAAGCAGGGGATCACGTCCGTGTCGGACAGTGGCGTGTTGGTCGTCGGTGAGAAGGGTGCCTTCTACAGCAGCGATGACTATTGCGGCGTCTACACGCTGAAGGGTGTCGAGAAGGTCAAAGTCGATTACGAGAAGGCCGAGAACAAGGGGAACAACGACCTCAACAACATGTTCGAGTTGTTCCGCGCGAAGCG
>JANNDA010000110.1:0-1993 GCA_031387195.1 Planctomyces sp.
GGGACGCCGGTCATGATGCTGACGGCACGTGACGCGGTGACCGACCGCGTGCGTGGGCTGGATACCGGCGCGGACGATTACCTCGTGAAGCCGTTCGAGCTTTCTGAACTGGCGGCTCGATTGCGGGCGTTGATTCGCCGCTCGGCTGGACAACCTCGACCGGTGATTGAGATCGATGACGTGAAGATCGACCTCACGTCGCGGACGGTGATGCTGGCCGATGAACCGGTCAACTTGACCGCCAAGGAATATGCGCTCTTGGAATTTCTGGCGATTCACCGTGGCAAATTGGTGACGCGCACAATGATCTATGAGCACCTTTTCGATGAAGACGAGGATTCGTTGTCGAATCTCACGGACGTGTATGTCTTCAATATTCGCAAGAAGCTGGGACGCGACTTCATCGCGACACGTCGCGGACAGGGCTACATGATTCATGGTTAAGTCTCTGCGTTGGCGTCTGCAAGTCTGGCATGCCGTGGTGCTCACGGTCGTGCTGACGATCTTTGGCGGGATCGTGTATGAGCTGCATTGGCGGACGCGACTGCAACAGGTCGATGCGGAGTTGGACCGTACCGTCGATGTAGTGGCCTCTCAATTACGGCGTCTGCTGCCGTGGCCTTCCCTGTTTCCACAGCCTGGACGTTGGCCGGCATTTGTGCCGCCGCAGAATTCCGTTGTTCGCACAAGGCCACCAGAACGAGGACGCAACGAAACCAAATCTATCGACACGTCCAAGAACGATGACTCGAAATCTGGGACGGCCTCCGAGCCTCAAGGCAACGAACGCCAGGAAGGTCGGGAGGCTGACCCCAACCGCAATCGAGATCCTGGACGTGGGGGGCCGGGACGGTCTCGTGATGGTCGCCCGCCAGGTGGTGGATTCACTTCCTTTGGAACTCCGGGATTCGGTACGCCGTCGGGATTCGGATTTCCGCCCGGACAGGGAAACAATCAACCGCTCAAACTCCCCGATGAATTCTTGCAACTGTTTCAAGGCGACGAAGAGTCGCGTCCGTACTTCGTGATCTGGGATCGAACCGGAAAGCAGCTCCAGAAATCGGAATCCGCTCCAGTAGTCAGTTACCCGAATTTGCACATCGGTTGGGATGATATTCCGGTTCGCGAGGTGCGACTTCGCGACGGTTTTCGCGAAGTCATTCACGTCATCCGTTTCGATATCTGCGTCTTGGTCGGGCGATCGATTCAGCCGGATATTGCGGAACATCATCGTTCGGGAGCGTGGCTCGTCCTGGCGGGCTCAGTGGTTCTGGCCGCTGGACTCGTTGGCGGTTGGTGGATGTCGTCGAAGGCCATTCGACCGATCGCCGTGATGACCGCCACGGCGGATGCCATCTCGTTCCGCAATCTATCCAAGCGGATTGACGTGCGTGAGACAGACACCGAATTGGGTGAACTGGCCACCGTCTTGAATCGCACGTTCGATCGCTTGCAGGCGGCGTTCGAGCAACAAAGCCGCTTCACGGCTGACGCTTCTCACGAACTGCGCACGCCGCTGTCCGTGATCCTGACAAACACTGAACTCGCGTTGTCTCGGCAACGATCTCCCGAAGAGTATCGCACGTCGTTGGAAACCTGTCGGCGAGCCTCGCAACGGATGAAGTCGTTGATTGAATGTCTGCTCGCGCTGGCTCGATTTGATTCCGGCAACTCGGCGCTTGATCCGCGCGAGTTGGATCTGGAACCAGTGGCTCAAGATTGCATCGATCTCCTGCAACCGCTGGCCGCAGAACGGAACATTTCTATCAGTCGTGAAACCACACCGACGACGGTTCACGGAGATCGCGATCGCATTTCCCAAGTGCTGACCAACTTGTTGTCCAACGCCATCCGTTACAACCGCGATGGAGGGGAAGTACGTCTGGGCCTCGCGGCTGAAAACGGTCACGCGATCATCACCGTTACCGACACGGGCATCGGCATTTCCTCGGAAGAGTTACCGCACATTTTTGACCGGTTCTATCGTGTGGAC
>JANNDA010000137.1:0-16260 GCA_031387195.1 Planctomyces sp.
GTTCCATGAAATCGTTCACAGGACAACCCAGCGGTTGTCCGTCCGTTGATTTCACGCCGACATCATCCGGCACAACAAGGTCACTTCCCTTCGCGAGGGACAGATCATTCAGCGGAGACTTGGGCCAGCCGCTCGCTTGAAACTGCGATTCATCCATCGTCGATTGATCGCGCCAGTTTCGTTTCCAATCGCCGCCGGTGCGGACGATCGATGTTGATCCTGGTTCTTCCAAAATCAATTTCTGCCAACCGCAGACGAGCGAAGACTCGAACGTCCAGCGCAGGTTGTCGTAGATGTTTTGATCCGGTTTCGGCAGCAGATTCTGCGGCCAACCAGGGAGCGCCAACAGCACCGGATTGCTCTGTGGTCCCGCATGGCCGGCGAACACGCAGTTGATCACGGCGACTTCGGTGATCGGTGGTTTTGGATCAGAGCCCGGAGTCAGTTCAAACGCCGTCGAACTCGCCAGGATCGTACAGGACAAAAACTTGACGCTGCGTGGAACGCTCGGCCCCGCCACTTTCGCTGCTGGCCCAGGGGACGGCTTCAGCGGTCCTTTCGAGGCGGGAGATTTGCTTGCGCCACCAGTTGTGGTTGATCCGGTCCCGCTCGTTGCGGCTGGCTTCGGCGCGGTCGCTTCCTCGACTTCCAGTGGTTGATGGTTCGTCAGGCTCAACACCGCACCGGAACCTGCTGCAAAGACGCAGCGACTCGCGACGAGATCCGTCGCGGCTTGATCGAGATGAAAGGCCCCCAGCGCCGCGCCGCGAATCACGCAATCGCGCGTGAGCAACCGACTGTGCGGCGAGAGCTTCGCGTCCGTGCGAACGACTTTTCCTTCGGCACCAAACACAAACGTCTTACCGGGCCGAGTTCCATTGAGCGTGAACGAGCAATTCACTGCCGCCAGATCTCCGCCGCGTACCGAGATCAGCGTCAACGGATCGTTCGTCGCGAACTGCCGCGCGTAGACCAGCACCTGTAAGCCTTCGAGCGTCAGTGCGCCGTTCGACACTTTGAGCAACGCGTCATACGGCTGATCCGCTTCCGCGACCATCACCACGAGCGGCCGAACGCCATTCATGCCGCGAATGACAATCGTCGCCTTGTTGATCAACTCGATCGGGCTCAAAAAGTACGGCCCTTCCGTCACCAACTCCACGATCCCGCCTGCATCGGGCAATTGACGTAACGCCTCATCAAGCGTCGCCACGTTTTCAAATCCACTCGGCCCGCCTCCGACCACAATTGCTTTCAGACTGCTCGCCACAGGCGAACCGTTGGTTGTGATCCAATCAGAAACGAATCGCACTTCGCCTTGTCGTCCGAGGAGCGGAATCGGTGGTAAATACAGCGAACCCGCTGGTGGCGGCGCGGGGGGCTTATCCGCATCCGTTGTTGTTGTGGCTGTCGTTCCTGGATTCAGTGGCGTGAGCGACTTCGGACCTTTCCTTTCAGGCGTCACGGGCTTGGGATCGCCCGTCGTCTTTGCATCTTCGCTAGTGACAACCTTCGGAGCGTCATTCGCCGCCGTTTCGCGATCAAAGGGGTTCTGTCCCGGATTGATCGGCGTCGCAACCGCGCCACCGAAGCGTTCGATCAAAAAGCCCAGGCCGCCGATCGCCGCCGCGATCCCCAAAATGATCGCCAACGTCTTCAGCGATCGCCCATCGACTCCAACTGTCGGCTTCGGTACGGCGGAAGCGGTCGGCATGACCGGAACTTCCATCGTCTGGGCCATCAACTGCTTCGCTTCTTGAGCCCCTGGCTTTTTGTACGACGCCTTTGGTGTGTGACGATCTTCGTCAGCATCGTCGTCATCTTCTTCAGCGAGTGCCGCGAGATCTTTCAACGTCATCGGGCCGCGAGTCAGATTGTCGTTGTTCAGATCCTCCAACAAATCCTGCGGAGTCTGATAACGGTCTTCCGGCTTGACGGCCATCATCCGCTTGATCATCACCGAAATGTTCTCAGGAACCGCTTCGTTCAGATCGCGAATATCCGGCCGAGCCTTCGCGCTGTGAGCCGTCAGCTTGTTCAACATGCTCCCATCAGGGAACGGCGGATGTCCCGCCAGCAGGTGATACCACGTCGCTCCCAGCGAGTACAAATCGCTGCGAATGTCCGCCGCCTTGCTGTTGCGAGCCTGCTCCGGCGACATGTAATCGACTGTGCCCACCGTCGTCCCGGCGCGAGTGATGTTCGTCTCCAGCGACTCGTCGATCGACCGAGCCAAACCCATGTCGGCCAATTTGACGAGCCCGTCTTTGCGAATCAGCAAATTCGACGGCTTGATATCGCGATGCACGATCTTCTGTTCGTGAGCGTGCTGTAACGCGGCCGCAATTTGGCGAATGACATCCATCGCGCGCTTGATCGGCATCGGACCACGCTTCGCGACAATCGAATGCGCGTCGGTCCCGTCAATGTATTCCAGCGCGATATACAACAACCCGTCCGCTTCACCCGCGTCGTGTATCGCCACGATGTTGTCGTGCTTGAGCGCGGCGGCGGCTTGAGCTTCTGCTCTGAACCGTTTCACCAGCGTCGGATTTTCGGCTTTGTCTCTCGGCAAAACTTTCAACGCGACTTGCCGCTTGAGCTGCGTGTCGGTCGCCAGAAAGACCGCGCCCATTCCGCCTTGGCCGATCTTTTTGATGATGGCGTATCGCCCAATCTGCTTCAGATCGTTGAGCTCGCTGAAACCTCCGCCCTTCCCTTTGGCTGCGGTTTTCACCGACTCCGGCTGCGTCACCTTCCCGCCGGAGGCCGATGTCGGCTTCCCAGTGCCCCCCGATTTCGGATTCGGCTCCTGCGGCGAAGGCTTGCCAGGTCCAGCCACGTTGGTCGCCATCGATCACCTCAAGGTGTTGATTGTGCAAAGGTGTGAACGAAAAACTGATGAGCCCAAACAGGGGGACGATGCGACGGCGGGAATGTTAGCTTCGGTCGCGACCTTTTTCCAAAAGAGACAGAAAACACCGCTCCGCACTTTCCGTTTCCTGTCCGCTCTCCCACTCAATCGCCACACTCCCGACCATGTCCGATCCGCTCTCCGAAATCACCGCTCCCTGGTTGTGCCGATTCCGCCAAAGCCTGAAACGCTGGCACGCCCAACATGGTCGCGATCTGCCGTGGCGAAATTGCCGCGATCCGTACAAGGTTTGGATCAGCGAAATCATGCTGCAACAGACTACTGTTGTCGCCGTGAAACCGTATTTCGATCGGTTCTTGCAACGCTTTCCTAACGTCGCAGCACTTGCCTCCGCCAATGAAGAAGATGTCCTCCGGCTTTGGGAAGGCTTGGGCTACTACAGTCGAGCACGCAACCTACATCGCGCCGCTCGTGCCCTTGTGGAACAAGGCGGATCGTTCCCTGAGACCGTCGAAGAGCTGCGCCAACTCCCCGGCATCGGTCGTTACACAGCGGGAGCGATCGTGTCGTTCGCTTTTGATCGACCCGCTCCGATTCTCGAAGCGAACACTCTGCGACTTTACAGCCGGCTGCTCGGCTATCGCGACGACCCGCGATCAACGGCCGGTCAACGCTTCCTCTGGTCCTTCGCCGAGAAGCTCGTGCCGACGAAAGCTGCGGGCGAGTTCAACCAGGCTCTGACCGATCTGGGGGCCACCGTTTGCACGCCGACAGATCCTCGCTGCGACGATTGCCCCGTCGCCGCGTGTTGCCGAGCACTCGCCGATCAGTCTCAAGCGGAAATCCCCCGCCCCGCTCGACGCCCCGAAATCACCGCCGTCCACGAAGCCAGCATCGCCATCGAATCGAACGGCAACTTTCTGCTCATCCGCCGTCCCGAAGGAGCCCGTTGGGCCGGCCTGTGGGATTTTCCTCGCCTAGAAATTCACCCCACCGAGCTTACCTCGGTGGTAAAAGGGCCTCTGCACAACTCGCAGATAGAAAAACTTCTGCCGACCCAAGGCCGACGCAAACAAGAATCAACGCATGTAGTGCAAAAGCCGATTAACCACCGAGACAAGCTCGGTGGGGTGAGCGATATCACTTACCTCGAACAGCGCATCGCCACCGAGTTTGGCCTGACCATCAACATCACCAAACGACTGGCTCAACTCAAACACAGCGTCACGCGGTATCGCATCACGCTCGACTGCTGGCACGCCGACTGCGCCGCACGCACGGTGACGACCGATCTCCCCACCGCTTGGGTCACCCCCACCGATTTCGCTCGATACCCGCTCTCCGTCACCGGTCGAAAACTTGCCGACCTGATCATGAGCGAACAAAACAAGCACGGCTAGCAATTTCTGTCTTCATCCGCAGTCCAGCTTTGCCATCCGCAGGAAATCTGAATTTCTGAGACTGCCTACGGATGGCAAAGCCGATCTGCGGATGAAGACAGGAAAGCCCACGATCCGCAGCCATGAGCCAGCTATGCTGCGCGACGTTGCTCAGGCGAAGTTTCTAATGGCTTCGCTGCTTGGCACCGGCGAGTGACGCCGTTGAGCCACCACGAACCGACTAAGTACTCAGTCGCATAACTGGCCAGCTTGGCGACACGGTTGAGCAGATAACTTGGTCGCATGCTATAGGTCAACGTGTTGTACCGAGTGATGGCGGCCAGCGTGCGCGAGTAATTTTCCGTGTCGATGTCCTGACGCGTCGATTTGGATTTTTCGAGCAGCACTTGGAGATTCGGATTGCCCTCGTCGTTGAAACATTCCACGACTCGGAATCCGCAGCTTTCCGCCAGCATCTGCAAGCTGCTCTGAGTGAAGTTGGTGATGTGCGCGAAGTGAAACAACCGCGATCGAGTTGCGAACGGCGCGGCGAGGTTGGGGCATTCGACATACAACAGGCCGTTCGGTTGCAACATCTTCCGGATGTGGACCAGGGCTCGGCGCGGAGACCGGAAATGCTCGATGACGTGAATGAGCAGGATCACGTCGTGCTGCGATGTTTCCGGCAACTCGAAGAGATTGCGGTTCTGCACGTCAGCCCGAAGCTGCTCGTGAGAGAATTGCTGAAAGCCTTCGCCTGGGTCAATCCCCGCCGCACGGTGCCCGTTGAGCTCAAACGCTTTGACATTGCAGCCGATTCCCGCCCCAACCTCGAAGATGGAATCCTTCGGACCCACGAACGGCTTCAGCCGCTGATAGATTCGCTGACCATTGACCCACGCTCGGCGCACTCGGCGCGGAGAGGGGGTCATCTCGCCGTGATACGACTGGCGGTACTCGCTGGCGTAGAACTCTTGGAGTTCTTCTTCCGTCGGCCGCTGCCAGTGCGCGACCATGCCACACTGACGGCAGATGCCGGTGTTCAGTGGCTTGCCATGACGATCCAGCGTGGCGAGTAATTCGCGTTTCAGGCTACCGCACAAATCACAGGGGTCGTTCGTGTGCGGTGTGCTGTCGCCGAGCAGTTGAGCGGTCATTCCATGACTCCCTGGGACAAAACGTGAAAACGCTCTGTCCATTTTTCATTGATCCAACTCACCACGGCTCGAACAGATCGCGAGCTTTGGTTTTCGCCAACGCATCGCCCTGCGATGACCGGCAAGGGGCGGCGATATAGGCTGCCAGCGACAAATGGGTCAAGGTTTTTCAGGGCACCGAATTACGCCACGATGTTCTGCACAACCTTGCCATGCACGTCGGTCAGACGGTAATCGCGACCTTGAAAGCGGTACGTGAGGCGTTCGTGATCGAAGCCCAATAAGTGCATGATCGTGGCTTGCAGGTCATGAACGTGGACTTTGTCCTTCGCCACCGAGAAACCCAGATCGTCAGACTCACCGTGCATCGTCCCTCCCTTCACGCCGCCGCCAGCCATCCACATGCAGAAGCAATCGGGGTAGTGATCGCGACCGAGCACGTTGCTGCCGGCAGTGCGGCCTTCACGGAACGGAGTCCGACCGAACTCGCCGCCCCAGACGATCAGCGTGTCATCGAGCAACCCCCGTTGCTTCAGATCCTTGATCAGAGCGGCGACCGGCTTGTCCATCGTTGCACACTTTTTGGTCAGCCCGTCAGTCAGCCCTTCGCCTGGGCCAGTGCCGTGGAAGTCCCAGCCCCAGTCGAAAAGCTGCACGTATCGCACGCCCGATTCAATCAATCGGCGAGCCAGCAGGCAGTTGTTCGCGAGGCTCGACATGCCGGGCTTCGCGCCGTAGTTGTCGAGAACCGCTTGCGGCTCTTTGGTGATGTCCATCACTTCGGGGACCGACGTCTGCATTCGAAACGCCAATTCGTACTGCGCGATGCGAGTCGATGTCTCCGGATGTCCGAAGTCGCGAGCCTGCGCCTCGTTCAATTGCCGCAACGCATCCAAGGTCAGCCGACGCATCTCGCGGTCCATGCCGTCCGGGTCGGAGGCATACAGCACCGGATCACCTTGCGAGCGACATTGCACACCCTGATAGACCGATGGCAAAAAGCCGCTGCCAAACGAATTCTTACCCCCGTTCGGCTGCACTCCGCTGGAGATCAACACGACGAAGCCCGGCAGATTTTCGTTCTCCGATCCGAGCCCGTAAGTCACCCACGATCCCAATGACGGTCGGCCCGATCGCGGCGAGCCCGTGTAAAGCAGCAACTCTGCCGGAGCGTGATTGAACTGATCGGTGTTCATCGAACGGATGACGCACATCTCATCGGCGACTTCGTGCAAATGCGGAATCGCGTCCGACATCCACACCCTTCCCTTGCCGTGCTGCGTGAAGGTCCGCGGCGTTCCCAATAACTTCGGCACGCCCGATGTGAACGCGAACCGCTTCCCTTTGAGATACTCGTCCGGGCAGTTCTCGCCGTTGTGCTTCACGAGTTCAGGCTTGTAATCGAACAAGTCCAAATGCGGTGGCGAGCCGGTCATGTGCAGGTAGATCACTCGCTTGGCTTTGCCGTCGAAGGGAGCCTTCTTGGGAGCCAACGGATTGACCGCCGCCACTGGACCCGTGGGTGCCGCCGGAGCGTCCTTGCTCAACATCGACGCCAGCGCAATCGCACCGAGCCCAGCTTGGCTGTGCTTGAAAAAGTGCCGTCGAGTCATCGCTTGCAGGATTTCGAGTTTTGGGTGCATGAGGTCATCTCCTCTGTCTTGGTGGAATTGTTTTCTGAATGGAATCCAAGATTTCTCGTGTGCCGTGCTTGTCGGACCATTGGTTGATGTAGTCCCAGTCCAGCGTTTCACCACGAACGCCAATGACCGTGCGAATGTCGTCACGGTCTTTGAGCCTGTCGGCGATCGCTGCCCAACGCAGCTTGGTAATGATGGTGTCCTCGGGTGTTGCCACATCGACCTCGCGATTCAACAGCGGATCTTGCACTCGTCTGCGCCGCCGAAATCGTTCTTGGTCATGCGGATCGTCACTGAGATGAAACACCTCAATCCGATACGGGATCGATTCTACATCAATAATCTGCCGCTTGGTCCCCGTGACTGATTCAAAGCTGAGCTGTGGATCGAGTTTGAACTCCGGGCCAAGAACAGATAGGGCTTTAGCAACCTCACCGGTACGTGCGGAAACAACCATGTCGGTGTCTTTGGTGGAACGCGGAATGCCGAAGACATTCGATGCCAACGATCCCACCAGCATGTAGGAAATACCGGCTGCCTCCAACGCCTCGACGACCTTGGCTGTCACATCGTAGCCGTTCATGTTTCAGTACTTTCCAAAACCGGGTGATACAGACCGTACTCATCCAGTTCGCGGAGTCGTTCGAGTTGTTCACGAAGAAGTTGTTCGACGCGAACGGTATCTGCGTCCGGGTTTTCATAGCGAATCCCCATCCGTGCCAAGTGGCACGATTGCTCGAACAACTCGAACCCATCCAACAGCTTTTGACCCAACGACTGGTTTCGCGCTCGGTCAACTCGTTCCCAAAACAGGCTATCGACGAACTCTAGAGTCGCGTGCATGACTTATCTCCGCATCAACATTTCGTCCAAATTCAACATCACGTTTCCGACGAGCGTCCAAGCGGCGAGATCGACGGGGTCCGCTCCTTCGGGGAGCGGGCCGAGTGGGTTGGTCGCCAGTCGTTTCGCCTTATCGGGATCCTTCGCGAAGCGTTCGCGAGCTTGTTCGTAGAGTTTGACCAGATCGGTCACTTCATCGGCAGTCGGGGGGCGAGACAAGCATTGCTCGAAGCCGGACTTCACCTTCTCCGCCGGCGTGCTGCCCGACTTGGCCATGCGCCGAGCGATGGCTTGAGCCGCTTCGATGTAAACCGGGTCGTTCAAGGTGACGAGCGCCTGCAACGGCGTGTTGGTGCGAGAACGGCGCACCGTGCAGACTTCGCGATTCGTCGCGTCGAACGCCATCATCGACGGGTACGGGTTTGAGCGACGCCACGTCGTGTAGAGCGCGCGGCGGAACTTGTCGTCACCGGCGCTGGTTTGCCAATCGGTGCCGCTACCGAACGCCGCGCTGAGCCCCATCATCGGTTGCGGTGGCCTCACCGGCGGGCCATACATCTTCGGGCTGATCAGACCGCTCACCGCGAGTGCTTGATCGCGAATTGTCTCGGCAGACAATCGGAATCGCGGGCCGCGAGCGAGCAGGAAATTCTCCGGATCACGATCGAGCAACTCCGACGAGACTTTCGAGGACTGCCGATAAGTTGCCGAAGTGACGATCACTTTCAAGAACGCTTTTTGATCCCACTTCAACGCAACCACCTCGGTCGCGAGCCAATCCAGCAACTCCGGATGCGTCGGCAACTCACCTTGCGAACCAAACTCTTCGCTCGTGCGGACGAGTCCGTTGCCGAAGATCGTCTCCCAATAACGATTCGCCAGCACGCGGCCGGTGAGCGGATTGCGTGCGTCGATCAGCCACTTTGCCAATGCGAGCCGATCCGGCGTTGAACCTTCGGGCAGCGGATGAAACGCGGCAGGCACTCCCGGCGTTACTTCCTGACCGAGATCCATAAAGTTGCCACGCAGTTGAATGTTCGTCTTACGACGTTTGTCCGCCGCGAGTTCGCGGAAGATCGGCACCGTTGTCGCCGGCTTGAGGTCGGTCAATGACTTCCTCGCCGCCGTGAGTTGATCGCGCGCGGTTTTCAATTCGGGAGCGATCGTCAGATAGAATTTTGAGAGTTCCGCTTTTTGCGCGTCGGTTCGTGCCGCCGTGTTGAGGATTGCCACGATCGGAGCGGGGATCTTGGCGACGTCGGCCGCGCGGACATCGTCCGTGACCGACAATCGAAACTTGCCGAGCGTGTGATCGGCGAATGATGTATTCTGTTCGAGCGTGATCGTCAGTGTCGAACCTTCCGCGACCTCGACTGGTGCCGACGTGATCAACGTCAGCGCGTGTGGTTGTTGAAGTTGTCCACCCACGGCCCAGCCTTTGTTGGCTTGTGGTGCGAGAACCACTTTCGCTTCAAACCCGGCTCCTTGCTCGAAGTCGGCGAACGCACTGACGAACGGCACGCCGCGCACTCCGCTCAGAGCAAACTCGCTCGACGGCTTCGGCGGATCGACCATCTCTTTGGACCAAATCGGTTCGTGCTTTTCATTGAGCACGACGACGCGGAAGTTTTTCATTCGCTCTTCGGTCCCGGCATCCGTGCGGTTCCACAACACCACGCGGTCGATCGCTTGCTCGCCGCCGAGGTCCACTTCCCACCACGGGTCATCGGCCAGAGCTGTGTGCGACACAGAGTTCTTCGCGTAGTTGCCATCGGTGTTGCCGTCGATCGCAAACTTCGCTTCCCCGCCGTAATCGGTGCTGACCTGCTTCGCCGCTCCTTTCAGTGCGACGTTGTCTGTCCCGCGAAAGACCTGCACTTCCGCCAAATGCAAGAAGCGTCCTTTGCCCGGCAGTTCGACACGCACAAACCGACCTGTAGGACGGGCACTCTTGCCCGTCGTGTCTTCAGAACGGGCAGGAGTGCCCGTCCTACTTTCATTCGGCGGCGTGATCATCGCCGACATTTTCGACAACACAAAGTTGCCGCCACCGAATCCAGCGCCTTGTCCCGGCAACGCGGCATCGGGCAACGTCTCCAATCGCACCGCTTGCAGCTTGCCCGCAGTGAGCGGCAACTCCAGCGTGTAGGTGTCGGTCTTCGCCGCTCTGTCGGCTCGTACAATGCCGTCGTCTGCGGTTGTCAGCGTCACGCCGCTTTGAGATTTCGCGCTCGTCGGCTTGAGCGAGTGCCACGCAAGCTGTCTCGGAAACGCCCCGTCCCATTTCGCCAGCGAGTCCAAAATCACTGGCGTGATCGCCGCCGTCTCCGCTTCCAGCCGAGCGATATCGGCCAACCATTGTGTCTTCTGTTGGCGTTGCTCATCGGTGAAGAGTTCCAATCTCGGCGACTCATCCGGCCGATCAGCGTCTTCCGTCTGATTCAGGATCGCGAACACTTTGAAGAACTCTTCCTGCGTGATCGGATCGAACTTGTGCGTGTGACATTGAGCACACGCGATTGTCGTTCCCATCCAAGTCGCCAGCGTCGTGTTGACGCGATCGACGACTGCCACGTTGCGAAACTCTTCGTCGTTCGTCCCACCCTCGTTGTTCGTCAGCGTGTTGCGATGAAAGGCGGTCGCGATGAGTTGCTCTTCGGTCGGGCTCGGCAGCAGATCGCCTGCCAATTGCTCGATCGTGAATTGGTCGAACGGCATGTTCTTGTTGAACGCCTTGATGACCCAGTCGCGATAACCCCAGATCGTCCGGGCCGGGTCGTCCGCGTATCCCGCCGAGTCCGCATACCGCGCGAGATCCAACCACTGCCGCGCCCAATGCTCGCCGTAACTTTCTTTCGCCAGCATCCGGTCCACGAATTTTTCATACGCCTGCGGATCGGCGTCCTTCGCGAACGCTTCGATTTCATCTACCGTTGGCGGCAACCCAGTGACGTCCAACGCCACTCGCCGACCCAACGCATACCGATCCGCTTCCGGCGACTGCGTCAGCCCCTCACGTTGCAGCCGAGCCAAAATGAAGTTGTCGATCGGATTTGAGATTTGAGATTTGAGATTTGAATTCTGAGATTTCACCTCCGGCACCGCAGGACGCACCGGCACTTCATACGACCAATGCTTCGCGTACTTCGCCCCCTGCTTGATCCACGCGCGGAACAGCTCGACCTCGCGAGCATCGAGCTTCTTACCGTGTCCCGCTGGCGGCATTCGTTCATCCGGATTGCTCGACGAGATGCGTCGAATCAGCTCACTCTCTTCTGGCTTGCCGACGATGACTGCGACCTTGCCCGAATCCAACTTCGCCGTCGCGCCATCGAGTCCATCCAGCCGCAAACCAACCTGCCGTTCCTTTTCGTCCGGCCCGTGACACTTGAAGCACGAGTTCGACAAGATCGGCCGAATGTCCCGATTGAAGTCCACGACCGGATCAGCGGCACGGACATGATTGAACGAGAACACCGAGACCAACAGCACGAGAACGCATCGCATCATGGCAGGCTTCCAAATTGGGCGAGTCGGTGGGCAGGATGCAGGCGGGAATTCCACTGCGAAACATGATACAGACTCATTGAGTGTGTTAAAGCCGGTCGTAGGTCAGCAAAATTGCACCGTATCACGAATCGTGAAGGAACCCTTCGATGAGAGTTTTGGAAATCGCCGTCTGTGTCGTGTGCCTCTTCGCCTCAGTGGCACGGGCGGAGTCCATATGGTTCGCGTTCGATCCGTCGGCTGACAAGTTTGAGGCGTCGTCAGTGATTGACCTGCGGTTCCTCAATGAGAAGGTCGCAGGCGAGCACGGCTTCATCGCAGCAAAAGATGGCCGATTCGTTCATAGTCAAAGCGGTGAGCCGGTGCGGTTCTGGGCGGTCAACGGAGCGGCGGCGAATTCTCGTGAGCAGTTGAAGCGCGAGGCGCGGCAACTGGCGAAGTACGGCGTCAATCTCGTGCGGCTGCACGGGCCGATGTTCGATAAACGCGGCGAGGTTGATCCCACCAAAATTCAACGAGCCATCGACGTCGTCGAGACGATGAAGGCCGAGGGGATCTACACGCACTTCTCGATTTACTTCCCGTTATGGCTCGATCCGCCGACGGACCTGGATTGGATGCCCGGCTATGACGGCAAGTCGCACGCTTTCGCGACGCTATATTTCAATAAGAAGTTTCAAGAGAAATATCGAACTTGGTGGCAGGCATTGCTCACGACTCCCAGCCCGACGACCGGCAAGCGGTTGATCGATGAGCCGGCTGTGTTCGGGGCGGAACTGATCAACGAAGACTCGTTCTTTTTCTGGACGTTTAACGACAAGAACATTCCGGACGCACAGCTTCGCTTGCTGGAGCAGCAGTTTGGCGAGTGGCTGAAGGCGAAGTACGGCTCACTGGAAAAGGCGTTCGCAGCGTGGAACGGACAGAAGATCGCTCGCGACGCGTTAGCCGACGGACGAGTCGGCTTTCGTCCGTTGTGGAACATCGCTCACGAACGAACGCTGCGTGATCAAGACACCGCGCGGTTTCTGACCGAGCTGCAACGCGGCTTTTATGACGAGTCGTCAAAATTCCTGCGCGGTCTCGGTTTCAAGGGGCTGATCACTGCCTCCAACTGGGCCACCGCCAGCCCGGAGGTCTTTGGGCCGCTGGAGAAATTCACTTACACGGCGGGAGACTTCATCGACCGGCACGGCTACTTCGGTTGTCGCAACGAAGGACAATTCTCCGAGTGGTCACTGCGCGACGGGCACTCGTATGCCGACCGCAGTGCCTTGCGGTTCGAGAACGAAGAACCGGGTAAGCCCGCGTCGTTCGTGCATCCGGCGATGGACCCCAGCTACGACGACAAGCCGTCGATGATCTCGGAGACGACCTGGAACCGACCTAACCGGCATCGTGGTGAAGCGCCGTTGTACTTCGCCGCTTTCGGAGCATTGCAGGACAGCGACTGCATCGTTCACTTCGCCAAAGACGGAGTCGATTGGTCGGTCAAACCGGGCTACTTCATGCAGCCCTGGACGTTGACCGCTCCAACGCAGCTCGGCCAATTCCCCGCCGCCGCGTTGATCTATCGCCGCGGCCTCGTGAAGACCGGCGAGGTGATGGCCGACGTGACGCTCGACGTCGAGGACTTGCTGAAGCTGCAAGGCACACCGCTGCCACAAGACGCCGCGTTCGATGAGCTGCGACTGAAAGATGTGCCGCAAGACACAACGCTCAAACAGGGCCAACGCATCGACCCGCTGATCCATTATGTTGGACGCACGCGAGTCACATTTCGTAGGACGGGGACTCCTGCCCGTCTTTCCGAATCAACCAACGAAAGCCAGACGGGCAAGAGTGCCCGTCCTACTTCGATGAAGCTGACATCGCTCGCGCCGTTCATCGACCACGCCAAAAAACTCGTCAGCAGTCAAACCGGCGAACTGAAGCTCGATTGGGGCCAAGGCGTCCTGACGATCAACGCGCCGGCCGCTCAAGGAGCCAGCGGCAACCTCACGTCTGCTGGCGAGATCGCATTGAAAGACGTGACGCTGGCGATCCCACTCGATGTCGCTCACGCGATCGTCGTCAGTCTCGACGGCCAACCGCTGGCGACATCCAAACGGATGTTGTTGCAGGTGATGACCGAAGAGCAGCCGACCGGCTTTCGCCGTGAATCACTCGGCGACCGCCGTCATCGCATCACGTCGATCGGCGAGAACCCGTGGCAGGTCCGTAAGCTCGACGGCGTTGTGCGATTGAAACGTCCCGACGCGGCGATGCTCAAAGTCACCGCGCTCGACCAGTTCGGACAGCCGACCGCTCACACATCAAGTGGCGACACGATTCGTCTGCGAGCAGATACGCTCTATTATGCAATCGAAGCTCAGTAGCGCCGGGCTAATGTGACATTTTTCCGAACGAGCCATTTCAGCGTCCGAAGCCGGGAGGTCCGGCACCGGGTGGTGGACCGAAGGCGGAGTTCAGACCGGCGACCAATTCCGTGTTGTCGAGAAGGTCGTCCTGACTCTTGTCCCATTGTTGGAACCAGTTGCCGAAGAGCACGGCCCATTCGTCTTTGGAGGCCTTGCCATCCTTATCCGCATCAACGGACTTGAGCAGCGGCGGGCCGAGGAACATGCCGGGACCGAAACCTGCGGGTGGTTTGAATCCGCCGGGGGCCGCGTTCGGCGGAGCACCGAGCGCCTCGTTGAGGCCGGTCTTGATTTCGTCTTCGTCGAGCGAGCCGTTCTTGTTTTTGTCCCACTCGCGCAGCCACTTGCTGCTGAGGTCGAGGAATTCTTTTCGCGACAGCTTTTGATCTTTGTCGGCATCGGCCGCAGCGAGGATTTGTGGTCCATGAAAGTTGCCGGGGCCAAAGCCTCCTCCTCCAGGCCCGCCGCCGGGTGGACCAAAACCGCCCGGCCCGCCGCCGCCGGGAGGGCCGAAACTCATGCCGGAAGCTTTGCCTTTGGATTTGCCGGCCAACTGCGCGGTGATCGACTCGCGTCGCTTGACGAGGAACGTTTCGAGTGACGGTCCACCACCGAACATGCCTCCGGGACCGCCGGGGCCTGGTCCAAATCCACCCGGACCGCGAGCCGCTTGAGCTGCGGCCGCTCGCTTCGCGTCTTGAGCAATCAACTCTTTCAGCGCGGCTTGAACGATGGGAAGGCTCTTTGTCGTGAGTCCCTTGTCGCCGAAGCAGGCTTCCGTCAACTGCTTGATCCGCTCGCGATAGGTCCGATCGAACTCGTCCCACGCCAGCAGCCGCTCGATCAATTTGTTCTCGCCGACGTGCGGGTGGCTGATGCTGAGGTCTTGCAACTGCTCAGCAGACCCGGCCATGAAGAAGGCACCCATCGACAGGTCCATGTCCCACGGCAGGAAGACAAACTTGTTCGATTTCGGCGGTAGATAAACATAGTAGTTGTGAACCTGCGTGAGAAAGCTGTCCATGTTGGCGAGCAGCGTATTCACGGCGAGGAAGCGCGCGAACTGATCGGTGTCGAGCAGCGATCCAATCTCGCGACGAAACTGCTCGTCGTCCGCTTTGTGGATCAACCGTGTCAGGTCGATCAGTCGCTGAGACTCGGCCTTCTTGGGGTTCGACTTCGGCTCGAACCACGAGTACGCCGCCCAGTCTTCTCCTTTGTATTCCAGCCCCTGCGTCCCCTCGGGTTTGAGCAGCATCCCTTTGTCTGTTTGAAAATGTCGCCGCAAGAATGCCTTGTCGATCTCTTCCACCAGCGTGTAGAGGCCGAGCGGCTCGTGGTCGCACTCGCCATCAATCGTCAACGAGACTTCGGCAAAGGCGGTTCGCGGCGACGCAATCCCGGCCGCTTGAAAGACGGCATATGACAACGCCTGCCGCACATGAGTTGGGTCCATCGCGTTGTTGTGCAAATTGAGTTGCTGCATGCCATGAAACTTCTGGCCCTCGACGTAGCGATTGAAGTCAATCTTGAGCGGCCGCTTGCGACTCGCCGCCGAAATCATGTAACTGCCGTTCCCTTTGAACCGCAGGCCGACTTCTTTGAGAACCTCTCCATCGAGTTCGACGTCCGCTTTCACATAGTCGAAATCGAACCCGAAGCTGCCGGGCCGAAAGCCACCGCCCGGTCCACCAGGCGCGCGCGGTCCCGGCGGAGCGGCTGGCGCTTGCGGAGCCTCATTCGGCTTACGCTCCGCTGATGCACTCGGTCTGTCTCCTGCGGCGGGAGCAACCGGAAAGCCTCCGCCACCCGGAGGCGGACCAAATCCCGGAAAGCCACCGCCTGCCGGCTGCATCGTCTTCCAGTTCTCAGCAGTGACATGCAGATGAATCTTCCAAACGCGAGTCAGACCGAAGTCACCAACTGAGTCATCCTTCACTTGGACTTCTTTGGCTTCTGCTTCCGGCTTGTCCTTGGCGAAGCATGAGGAGTGACAAGCAATCACACACCAAACGCAGGCCAGTCGCACGAACATCGCGTGAAATGGGTCCGAGAGAATTGGCGAGCGGGGCGGCGTCAGCCCGCTCGCCGGAGAATCAGTTTGTTGACAGACTCGAAGCGCGGCCGTCGGCATGGGAAGTCTTTCGTTTCAATGAGGACGTTGTCTGACTATCGCCACAAACCGGAATTGAACTCACGCACCGATGAAGACAGGATGAATCGGCTGCTGGTCATCGTTGAATTCTGAACTGTGGCAGAAATTCGTGCTGACGTCGCTCACTTGATATCTCGCGCTCGCGGTTGAGGTGTTTATTGATCCTCAGATTGATATTCGCGCGTCATAGCCTCAGCGGGAGGTGGGTGTGTTTGAAGAGTCCGCGAAGCAATTTTTGGTTGGATGCGATGTCAGCGAATGTCTCGGCGGCGGTGTTGTGCAAT
>JANNDA010000146.1:0-2645 GCA_031387195.1 Planctomyces sp.
GAACCCCCGTCCTGTGATCCCTTGAGTGTGGCCTCTACGTGCGTAGTTCGCTGATCAATCTCGCCGGAACAAGCTCAACGAACGAGGCTTGTCTTTGGCCAGCTCACCACTTTGTCTCGTCCCCGATGTAGTGTGCGCTGATCGGGAACCAGCCTGAAATTGCAACGAACGGTCGGACTCCTCAGGCAGGGATTCCTAGGTTCGGGCAGCACTAGGCTGCCAAGGACAATTGCCGATTGGCAGTTGTGTTTTGATCGGCTTTTTACGTGGCCTGCTGATCAACCACGGCACGCCACCACATTCTACGGTGACCCAGTCGAATCCAATCGCCCCCTGCGGAACGCGGCGGGATTATGGGCCGCTGTCGTCGAGACGACAAGCGGTGAAACTAGAAAGTTTAGAATTGGTCAGTTGCTCGTTGTCAGTTGTTAAGCGTTCTCTCGTATCGGGCTCTCACCGCAGATTTCAATAATCAAACCAGAGCCCGGCACCGCAGAGCGTTTCGTTTTGACCGACGAGTTCCCACTGAATCGCCGGGCCGGTGTAGTACTGCAAGCCGAGGCGGAAGAGGTGATTGGATTGTTCGCCGCGCCATTGCCAGCCGGCGACCGTGTTGACGCTGCTGATCCAATTGAAATCTTCGCGCGTGTGGCCGTTGATTCCAAAGAATGGCGCGCCGCGAAAGCCGTAGGCTCGCAGTGGCGTGTATTGGTAGCCGTATTGAAACTCCAGCGGTTTCGCTCCGCCCTCGGCACCTGCCGCGTAGCCGACTTCACCATAGACCGACATGTCTTCGGTCATGTCGAACGTCCAGCCAGCGATCGCCGAATCACGGACATAGTTGTTCCGATGAAACATTGTGTTGCGCAACAAATACTCGTCACCGATGTGCGAGCTGAGATGGTAGTAGCCTGCCTTGAACGAATGCCGTGAGAATCGCCAAGTCGAAAGCACTCCGAAGCGGAAATCGGCCGCCTCAAGGTCTGAGTTGTTGAGAGGATCGACGCGAGTCTGTGCCCCGCCCTCCATGTCTAATTGCCAGCCTTGCGGATTCACGGCGTCAGGAGTGCCGTATCGCAACAGGCCGATTCGACCACCCATTTGAGTATCCCAAACGCGGCCTCGTCCGGTTTCATTCAACCACATTGACTGAAACCGAGGTTCTTTTTCCCCAGCGATGTAGGACCGATACATCAATCCGGCAGGCAGGATTTCATAGCCCATTAACTGGCGGACTTCATCAAAGTTGTAGCCTTTGTCGTAATCACCAGAAGTCGATTGAGTCGCATCCACAAACGGCGGTTCCTCCGTCTCAACCAAGACTTTGTCTGCATCGGGTGCAACGGACTCGAATCCAATCTGCACAAGGGGATTGGCACCGTGTATCTGGGACGTCCGCGGCACGACGTCTGCCGCGTGAGCGGAGCTGACGAGAGTGCTGAGGCCGTTACGTTGATCGGGAGAAATACCCAGTACCAGCGTGAGCAGGGCTATCCGAAATTCGAGAGATCGCATCCAGTGCCATCGCAAAACAGCGTCCTCCTGACGCAATGGCTGCATCCGCTCTAACACGGAACGGCAGCGAAGTAGACTCAACGTTGAGGGACACGACGAAATTGAATTCGTCGCCGCAGCGTTGCTATCGGCGGGGCGTATGAGTCGAGCCTACGGAAGCGATTACTCCTGACATACTCGCCACCGAAAGGTTGGGCAAAATGCCGAGCGTATCGGAGCGACCTGTTAGGAAGACTTGGTCAACTCGCCGGATTCTCTCGATCGGTCCGCGTGCAAAGACGATTCTCAAGTCGTGACCAAAATGGAATCAGTGCCGGTCAATCGCTGACGGTGATAAACGGGGAGGTTTACCTGTGACTGTTCCGAGTAATGGCAAATGGATTCAAGGACTCCGAGCGGTTTTACCATTGCTGGGATTCGCTGGCACGCTGGCTGGAGGGAGCGAACTCCGCAGCGAGGAAGCATTCAGTCGCTGGGCAGTCCGGCCTGGAAATTCTTCCCAAGGACCAATCGCAGGCGATGTCGAACTGAGTTTCGATGCGATTCCTGATCAGACCTCAACTTTGTCAGCAAGTCGTTCGCCGGAAATCATCGAGAGAACCTCGTATCAGTCGCAGTACCCGCTCGCCAAAGACTCCGCCGATTTACTTCCTGATGACAGGCGACTGGGCTCAAATTCGTGGGAAGAGTCCGATTCGATGCCTACTGATCTGGTCGAACCGGACGAGTACTTTGATGAGGAGGTTGATCGTCCGTGGATCGTTTGGCAAAAGACGACCGCCTCTGCGACTTGGGTCGCCCCGAAGAAAGAGGACGGGTTGGGAATCACTTCGCTGGATGTGCGTGGTTCGATTGAGTTCCCTGATTTTCAAGCGTTGTGGTTTGTCCCGCGAGTCGCCGCACATTTGCTAAACGGTCCGCAAACGACTGACCTTCCCGGACAGCTCTACGATTTTTCGTTGGAGACAGTGGCGATGATCCCGGCAGGGGAGCAGGTTTTCTTTCAGCTCGCCATCGCACCGAGTTTCTTCAGCGATCTTCAAAACACGAGCGATGGGGCCTTCCGGCTCCCTGGCCGCTTGCTCGGTTTTTGGAAATATTCGGACACGCTGACGCTCAACGCTGGTCTG
>JANNDA010000899.1:0-10720 GCA_031387195.1 Planctomyces sp.
TCGCCCTCGCTTGCGCTTCGGGTTAGTGTTGTGAACGACCAGACTGAAAGCTGATCTGATTATGTCCGCCAATCCCACGAATCCTGCGTCACCCGCCTCCTCAAAACCAAACTCGACCGATGCGTCCAAAACGAAGACGCCAGCGGCTCGCCAAGAGAGCACGCGAGAGACAGTCGAGTCGATTGTCGTCGCATTCTTGCTCGCGTTCTTGTTTCGAGCGTTCGAGGCGGAAGCGTTCGTCATCCCGACTGGCTCAATGGCTCCGACGCTGTACGGTCGGCATAAGGAAACCAACTGCAATCAGTGCGGGCACTTGATCACGATCGGTGCCAGCGAAGAAGTGGACGACAACGGTTATCTCCGCAGCCGCTTGGAAACGTCGCTTTGCCCGAACTGCCGAGCACCGAATTCGATCAAGAACGCTCCGGTGTTTCGCGGTGACCGGATTCTGGTCAACAAGTTTCCGTATGAACTGAAGGAGCCGCGCCGCTGGGATGTCGTGGTTTTCAAATACCCGGAAGAGCCGAAGACCAACTACATCAAACGGCTCGTTGGACTGGCGGGTGAAACGATCCTGATTCGGCAAGGAGATCTGCATCGGGTCGAGAAAGATGGCCAAGTTCAAATCCTGCGCAAGTCCGATCCGTATAAACAACGTGAGCTACAAATCCTCGTCTACGACAATGATTTTCCAGAAACGCCGCTGCTCGAAAAAGGTTGGCCGCGCCGCTGGGCTCCGGTCGCTCGAGTTGCTGGTGCGAAGCCAGACGACGATGAGATCGCCAACGGCGGCCCGAATTCCGACATCGTCGCCGGTTGGCGCGAATCGACGGATGGTTGGCAGGCGCAGGATGAGAGTCACTCCTTCCGGCTGGAGGGAGCGGGTGCCGCCCAGGAGCGGCAGTGGTTGCGATATCGGCACTACGTCCCCAACTCCGACACGTGGCGACCAATCACCAACCGGGCTCTCGAATTCGAGGGGGACGACGCAGACAAATCTGACCGCGAACCGCAGACGGAATTACGCCGCCCGATGCCGCAGTTGGTCACGGACTTTTGTGGCTACAACGCATTTTCATCGGGACATGATTTTGATCTCGATGCCTACTTCTGGGTCGGCGATCTGACGTTGTCGTGCGATGTGCAGATCAAGAAGTTGGACGAGAAATCGGAACTGCTGCTGGAACTCAACGAGGGAGTGCATCGCTTTCGCTGTCGTATCAATCCGCAGACCGGGGAAGCGCATTTGCTCTCGCTGGTGTGGATGAACCGCGACAAGGAAGAAGAGGTAAATCTCGGCATCGCGGAGACACCGATCACGGGAGCCGGGGAGTATCGCCTGGAGTTTGCCAACGTCGATAACCGCTTGTGTCTGTGGGTCAACGGCAAGCTGACCCCCTTTGGTCCGAAGGCCGAGTATCCCTTGCCTGCATCGGAAGACTTTGGACCTCAAGAGAGCGACCTGACTCCGATCGGCATCGCTGCCAGCGGGATGACTGTGGACGTCGCTCATTTGCAGATTCATCGGGACATCTACTACCGCAGCAGTCATGTCGAGCAACCGCAAGATTTCTCGCCGTGGGGACACGAGCAGGAAGAGTGGAGCCCCTGTTCGTCGCATCCGCATCTGCGTTCGCTGCTGAGCGACCCAGTTCGTTGGAACGAAGCCTACAAAGCGTGTGTTCGCGAAGCGCGCATGGAACTCGGCCCCGATGAGTTTCTGATGCTGGGAGACAACAGCCCGCGCAGTAAAGACAGCCGTTTGTGGGGCAACGACCGTCGTGCCCAGCATCGTCATGCCGTGCCGCGCTCGGCGTTGGTCGGCAAGGCGTTTTACATTTACTGGCCTCACGCGCAGCCGTTCATGAACAACGGCGAAGGTTATCCGGTGATGTACCACAGCCAATTCAGTCCGGTCGGCAACGCGGTCATCGAAAAGAAAACGGACTATCCCAGCGATCGCGTTCCGTTCTATCCCGGCGTCGGCCGGATGCAGCGCATTCGGTAATGCGGTTGCGAGGTGGCAAAAACTAACCCGAAGCGTAAGCGAGGGCGGACGCTTCAAACGACGGTGAATTCGGAGTGTCTTGAAGCGCCCGCCCTCGCTCACGCTTCGGGTTACTTTTGGATGCGGCTTCGCCGCGATGCTTTTTCAAGGAGGACATCATCATGGCTTTGCTGGAATGCCACGGACTGGTTAAGGACTACCCCGGTAAACGAGCAGTGGACGGTGTCGATTTCACCGTCGATCGCGGTGAGATCGTGGGACTGCTGGGACCGAACGGAGCGGGCAAAACGACCTCCTTCCGAATGTCTTGCGGCATGGTCTCACCGACCGAAGGACAAGTCTTTCTGAACGGGCAAGAGGTAACCCAATGGCCCATGTATAAGCGGGCTCAAGCGGGCATGGGCTATCTGCCGCAAGACGAAAGCATCTTCATCAAGCTCACCGTCGAGCAAAACATTTCCGCCGTGCTCGAATTCCTGCCGATGACGCGCGCTGAACGCCGCGAAAAGATCGATCACTTATTGAATGAATTCGGCCTAGCCGACAAGCGGCGACAAATCGCCTCGACGCTTTCGGGCGGTGAGCGGCGACGCCTGGAAATCGCCCGCTGTCTTTCCACGGACCCCGTGTTGATCCTGCTCGACGAACCTTTCACGGGCATCGATCCGGTAACGATCCACAGCATTCAAGACATCATCGCCGGCCTGCGAAATAAAGGGATCGGTATTCTGCTTACCGACCACCGCGAACGAGAGACGCTCACGATCACCGACCGCAACTACGTCATCTGTGCTGGCAAGGTGATCGCCAGCGGCGACGCCAAGACGGTGCTGGCCAACCCCGACGCTCGCCGCCGCTACTTCGGCGAACGCTTCGACGCCGACTCGATCATCCAGGGCAAAGAAGCCTTCGACGCCGGTCAAGATGCCGCCTGACGCATTCCGTAGCACGGGCGACTCGCCTGTGCGGTTGCCCTGGAGTGAGCCGGCTTGGAGTGACGTGGCTTGGAGTGACGTGGCTTGGACATAGTCCAACGTCAGTCAGCTAACGTGTTACCGTTTTGGGCATCTGTAATTCGCGAGTTTGAATCTGCCAGGATTGTTTGCCACACCCTGTCGTGGCCAGGTGGTCGGCACGAACAGCAAACTTTGTCGAGAACAGGTCGCTGACTGGCAGAATTCACCGTGAATGAAGATAACGAGTCCCGTTCGTTTTGAGTTCCGACTGTGATCACCCTCTCAGGAGCATCCGTGATGAGCCGCTTTGTTCGAGCTGTGTTTGGCGTGGCGTGTCTGTTTGGAATGGTGGCCTCGTTCACGAGTGCGGCTGACGCACCCAGTGGGAAACAGCGGGTGTACTTTGGAACGTACACGGGCAAAGTGAGCAAAGGGATTTATCGCAGTGAACTCGATCTGGCGACGGGCAAGTTGTCACCGCCGGTGCTGGCAGGTGAAGCGACGAGTCCATCATTTTTGGCGATCGCTCCGAATGAGAAGTTTATGTATTCGGTGGGTGAGATCAGTGACTTCGGCGGCAAGAAGGCCGGTGCAGTGAATGCGTTCGCGATCGACTCGGCGACAGGGAATCTCAAACTGCTCAATCAACAATCTTCGGGCGGCCCCGGACCGTGTCATGTGGTGGTCGATCGCGAGGGGAAGAACGTGCTCGTCGCGAACTATGGCGGCGGCAGCGCTTCAGTCCTGCCAATCCAGGCGGACGGCAAGATCGCGGAGGCGTCCAGCTTCGTGCAGCACAAAGGGACGAGCGTTGATAAAGGGCGGCAGGAAGCTCCGCATGCGCACTCGATCAATGTGGATGCGAAGAATCGTTTCGCCTTTGTGGCGGATCTCGGTTTAGACACCGTGCAGGTTTATCGCTTCGACGCGGCAAAGGGCTCGATCACGCCGAATGAACCCGCCGCTGCGAAAGTAGCTCCCGGTTCCGGACCACGGCATTTTGCGTTTCATCCAAGTGGCAAGTTCGCTTACGTGATCAACGAGATGTCGCTGACCGTAACCGCGTTTCAGTACGACGCGGACAAAGGCAACCTGACCTCGCTGCAAACCATCACCACTCTGCCAGAAGGGGTCACTGACCGCAAAGGAATGTCAACCGCTGAAGTGGTCGTGCATCCGAGCGGCAAGTTTTTGTATGGCTCGAATCGCGGTCATCACAGCATCGCGGTCTTTGCGATTGATCAGGGCAGCGGAAAGCTGACGGCCGTGGGTCATCAGGGAATGGGGATCAAGACGCCGCGCAACTTCAACGTTGATCCGACTGGCCACTACGTGCTGGTCGCGAATCAAGACGGAGACAGCGTTGTCGTCTTCCGCGTGGATCAGGCCACCGGCAAACTGGAACCGACCGGTTCCACGATCGAAGTGCCGACGCCTGTGTGTGTGAAATTTATGCCGTTGTCGAAGTAATTCTTCGTACTTTTCAGAGTGCTCGGAGATCGAAAACTATGACGTCGAAATTCCTGTTCTCGATTTGTGTCGCGGTTGCCTGTTTGTTTTCAGAGACCTTGTGGGCTCAGACCATCGATGATGCCAAGCTGACGGAAGCACGGCTCAAAGGGGTCGAGTTTCTCAAGTCGAAGCAATTCTCCGATGGGAACTGGGAGTTTCCGGGACATGACGTCGGGATCACGGCGCTCTGCACGCTGGCGCTGGTGGAGAACGGGATGTCGCAGTTCGATCCGGTGATCGAAAAGGGGCATCGCTACATCAAGAAGAACACGAAGGAACTTGGCTCAACGTATGACATCGCGCTGGCGATCGTGTTGTTGTCGCGGCTTGATGAGCACACGAACAAGCCGATCATCCGCGATTTGGGCGCACGGCTGATTGCCGGACAGAACACGACCGGCGGCTGGTCTTACACCTGCCCGGCGAAGATCACATCGCAGTTCCTGACGAATCCGGAGTCGCGTCCGAAGCCGCCGGAAGGCTTCGGCGACAACAGTTGCACGCAGTTGGCTGTTCTCGGTCTGTGGACGGCCTCTCGGTCGGGCATCGATATTGATCAACCGATGTCGGCGGTGGCGGCGCGATTCAAATCGACGCAAAACAGCGACGGCGGTTGGCCGTATACCGTCGTGCCAGGGAAGCCGGGCGAGACGACCGTGACGAATCCTTCGGGAAGCTCGATGACGTTTGCCGGTCTGTTCTGCCTGACCGCCGCGCGAGCCAACAAGCTGCGGAAGCAGATTGAAGAGCGTGAGGTCATCGGCGACGACAAATCGAAGCCGGGGACAACTGGCTCCAAGAAATCAACCGCCGGTGGTTCGACGAAGAAGAGTGACGACACGACGGCCACCGACAAACCGGCCGGCGGCAAGCCCGATGAGGGGAGTACGTTGATGAAAGACCCGATCTTCGCGAAGGGTCTCGAACAGGCGGGTCGCTTCGTGCAAGGGGCCGATACCGCGCGGTATTTCCTGTGGTCGATCGAGCGATTGGGTGTGATGTTGGGATTGGAAACGTTCGGCGGAGTGGACTGGTTCGCCAAGAACTCCGACGTGCTCCTCAAGTCCCAGCAAATGGACGGCTCGTGGCCCGAAGCGCACAACGACAAGGGGCTTTCGCAGACCGCGTTTGCGATCTTGTTCCTGCGTAAAGCCAATCTGGGCAGCGACATTTCTCGGTTACTGGAAGGCGAACCGGAGAAGGCGTTCGTCCTCGTCAATCGTGCGGACAAGCCGCGATTCGGCACGATCGAAGAGGCACTCAAAGCGGCTCAACCCGGCGAGAAGCTGCGCATCGAAGGGGACGGGCCGTTCAAACTGCCGCATGTGGTCGTCGATAAAAACCTGACCATCGAAGCGGGTTTTGGTTATTTGCCAACGTTCGTGTACGACGCCGGTCTCGATGCACGCGGCCTGCGATCTCGTCCGGATAAAGATCCCGAAGCGCGCTACATGCTGAAGGTCGTCAACTCGACCGTGACGCTCGAAGGCTTGAAGCTCGACTTCGATGCGCCCGAAGGTGCCGCGAATATCTTGTGGACCGGCATTCGGGTCGCCGGTGGTTCGCTGCGCATGTTGAATTGCACGATCACCGAAGAAGGCCGCAAGGGAGTCGCGTTGGTGGAAGTGACCGACCCGTCGCAAGTGCTCCTGCGAAACTGCTTGCTCGGCGGCGGTCGCGCGGCGGTGGAATTCGCCGCGTCTGGCCAGCAATCGTTCGAGGCCGAAAATTGCCTGCTCTTCAGCGACAACTGCGTGGCCATCTTGAAGCACGCTACGGTCAACGAAGCGACGACCGCAGTGAGGCTGCGAAATTGCACGTTACAGGGGACGAACGCGATCCACACTCCCAACGTCGCCTCTCCGGTGAGCGTGACCGTGGAAGGCTGCCTGCTGAAGACTGACTGGATCGGCGGTTCGCTCTTGACGACTGACAACAGCAAGAAAGATCGTACTTGGGAGGGAAGCGATAACGTTTATGGCGCGTCGAAGTGGCTCGGATCAAGCGGTCGTCCGGTGACGAGCATCGTTGATGCGAAGACCTTCGCGAAGTTCTGGGGGATCGAGGACAAAGGTTCGACGGCCAAGCCAATCGTGTTTGAAGGCAAACGTCAGAACAAATCGTCGAGCCACCGTATGCGAGCCACGGAATTCTCGTTGGCCGCACAATCGGAATTGGGACTTTCCGGAACAAAGACGGGAATCCAATTTTTGACCGTCGGTGCCGGCCGCCCGTTCAGCCGCTACCGTGAGAGCATTCTCTACAACGACTGGAAAAAGAGCCTCTGAGGTTGTGATGGTCGAACGGTATCGGCGGCAGAAGGGGAAGCCCGAACTGCTCGGAAATCATCAGAAGTGCTGGTTGTGGGGACGTCACGCCGTCATGGAGACGTTGCGTGCCGAACGCTGGCCGGTGCTGGAACTTCACGTCAGCAATGAGCTGCCGATCGAGGATCAGCAGTTCGCATCCGAATGGGCTCTGCGGCAACAACAAGTCGATCTCATTCGTTCTGCGCCGGCACGACTCACGCAACTGGCTCGCACGAAAGAGCATCAAGGATTCCTCGCCAAAATGGGGACGTTTCCTTTTGAGCGAGTCGAAGATGTCCTCGCCGCCGCAAAGCCGCGACCGCTGTTTGGCATCTTGGATGGCCTGCAAGACCCGCACAATTTTGGAGCCGTGATTCGGTCAGCCCACGTGCTGGGGGCCGATGCGCTCATTGTCCCAGCACACGGTCAGGTCGAGATCACTGTCCAAGTTGCTCGCAGTTCGGCCGGAGCGGTCAATCATTTACCGATCGCTCAAACCGACGATTTGTTGAAGCTTGCCGCACTTTTGCGAGCTCGTGGTGTCCGACTTTTTGGTGCAAGTCAGAATGCTTCTCGGCCGCTGTTCGATTGCGATTTCACAGGCCCTGCCGCGATCGTGATCGGCAATGAAGGTTCCGGCATTCAACCTGACCTGCTGGCCGCCTGCGACGAACTCGTCACGATCCCGCAGTTTGGTGTGGTGGAATCGCTCAACGCAGCAGTCTCGGCTGGCATCTTGTTTTATGAAGCACAACGACAACGAGTTTTGTCTGCTCGCCTGAAAACAAAGGAAACCGCGTGTCCCTCGAATTGAAGAATCCCCACAGTGTGCTCGCCGCCATTGAAACTCGCCCGCAGGATGTTTTTGAGATTCGTGTCGGGACCGATGCACCGAGTCCCGCCTGGAACGAGGTGATTGAAGCCGCGCAAGCCAGCCGAGTCCGTATCACTCGATTGGGCAAGGTCGCTCGCCGGGATCACCGCAGCGGGGATGATAAGTTCGAGCGGCAAACGCTCGTCTCCGCTTCGGTGCGTGAGCGATCTGATGTCGCGCCGGAGCAACTTTGCTCGAACGACTCATCGCAAGCGGGTGGGCCGGGGCTGTGGTTAGCGCTCGACAACTTGCAAGATCCGCACAACGTCGGGGCGATCTTCCGCACGGCGGCGTTCTTTGGAGTCCGGGGAATCGTGGTCACGAAAGATCGCTCGGCACCGATGAACGGGACGGTCTACGATGTGGCCGCAGGGGGTGTCGAACACATTCCGTTTTCGATCGTCCCCAACTTGGCTCGCGCCGTCGCCGTCGCGAAAGAATCCGGATTATGGATTCTGGGAACCTCCGAGCACGCGACCGACGACGTCACTCAACTCGATCGCGAACGCCCGTGGTTGCTGATCGTCGGCAACGAAGAAAAAGGGATGCGCCGTCTGACGCAGGAACATTGCGACACGATCTGTCGCATCTCCCCGCGCGGTGCCGTGACATCACTGAATGTCTCCGTCGCCACGGGGATCATGATCGCAACACTTGCCAGCAGAGATGCGAAGGCATGACCGGATGTCCGAAAAGCGATCAGGCGGCGAAGCCGCAACAGTAACCCGAAGCGTTAGCGAGGGCGGGCGCTCCAGAAGACACTGAATTCATCGTTTTGTGGAGCGCCCGCCCTCGCTAACGCTTTGGGTTACTGTTTGTGAACACCCTACCGTTCGAGACATAAGCCGCACTGCCGCAGCAGCGACAGGGGATCGGGATCGCGACCTCGAAACGCGCGGAAGACTTCCATCGGATGCCTGCTACCGCCCATCGCCAGCACCGTATCGCGGAACCGACGGCCGGTGGCTGAGACGGCAGATTCACTGTCGAGCCCCGCATCCTCAAATGCGGAGAAGGCGTCCGCACTGAGCACCTCGGCCCATTTGTAGCTGTAGTACCCCGCCGCATAGCCGCCCGAAAAGATGTGCTGGAACGAGCACAACATGCGGTCTTCGGGCAGCGGCGGCAGGACTGACGTTCGTTCGGCAAGGCGGCGTTGCACGTCGAACGGTGATTCGCTGGAAGCGGGATCGAACCGATGATGCAGGTGCATGTCGGTCATGCCGAAGTGCAATTGCCGGAGCATCATGCTGGCCGCGCGATAGTTTCGCGCGGCTGTCAGTTTCGCAAAGAGGTCATCAGGAAGCGGCTCGCCCGTTTGATAGTGGCCGGACAATTCGCGAATGGTCGGCCGGTGATAACACCAGTTTTCCATGAACTGACTGGGAAGTTCGACCGCGTCCCACTCGACCCCGTTGATCCCGGCGGCGTCCGCTTCATTGACGGTGGTCAGCACGTGCTGCAAGCCGTGACCAAATTCATGGAACAACGTTTCAACCTCGCGAAACGTCATCAATGATGGAGTCTCGCCAATCGGTGGCGTGCTGTTGCAAACCAACTGAGCGACCGGCAACTCAACGCGGCCATCGACAAGCCGGCGCGACAAGCAGGTATCCATCCACGCCCCGCCACGCTTATTTTCGGGACGCGAGTACGGGTCCAAAAAGAACGCGGCGATCGGAGTCTCGCCGTTGTCGCTGTCGAACACGCGGAAGAATCGCACGTCGGGATGCCACACCGACGCTTCACCGTCCGCCGCGCGGATCGTGATACCGAACAGCTTTCGCAACAAAGCAAACAGGCCATCGAGCACTCGCGGCAGCGGAAAGTACGGTCGCACTTGCTCGTCGGTGTAATCGTAACGCTGCTCACGCAACCGCTCGGCCCAGAAGCCGATGTCCCAATGTTTGAGCGGTTCTGTTTGTCCGCCTGCCACTGCGAGCGGCGCGAGATCATCCAAATCTTTTTCCGCAGGTTTACGTGACGCGGTGAGCAACGTCTCGAACATCTCTTCGACCGCTGCGACACCGGGTGCCATCTTCTCCGCGAGGCTCACTTCCGCGAACGATTGATAGCCGAGCAACTCGGCCTTCTCACGCCGGAGCTTCAAGAGACGAGTGATATTCTCGCTGTTGTCCCACTCACCCGAAGCCGCTCGCGAAATGAACGCTCGATAAATCGTCTCGCGCAGATCACGGCGTCGGCAGTGCTGCAAGAATGGAGTCACAATCGGACCATCGAGCGTGATGCGCCACGGCCCCGTTTCGGCCGTTGCGGCTGCCACCGGCTCAGTTGCGTTTGTGTTTTCTGCGTCTGGCTTTTTGACGCTCGCTTGATTGAAGGACTGCGCTGCCAGTTGCAACAAGCTTGGCGGCAACCCGGCGACCTCGTCGGTCTGCGTCAGGATCAACTCAAACGCCTTCGTGGCATCGAGCACATGATTCGAGAACTCGGTGCTGAGCTGCGACAGTTCTTCGGCAATCGTGTTGAACCGTTCCAGCTTCTCGCCTTCGAGGTTGATCCCCGACAACCGAGCCGACAGCAACCGTTGATCGACGATTCGTTGCCGAGCGGAAGTCAGCGTTGCTTCGGATTGTTCCTTCAAACGTTTGACTGCGTCGTAAATCGGTCGGCTCTGCGAGGCTCGCAATCCGAACCGTACGACCTCCGGCAGCACCGTTTCGTAGGCCGTTCGCAGTTCAGCAGAATTGAGCACTCCGAAAAGGTGCGTCACCGGCTTCCACGCATAATCAAACGGACGATCAATCCGTTCCAGCGACGTGAAGATGTCGTCCCAACTCGGCCGGTCGATCGTCGGCAGGCTCGCTTCCAATTCGGTGAGTTGTCGTTCGGCGTCAGACAAGATCTGCCGCACAGCCGGCACAATGTGTTCGGGACGAATTCGGTCGTATCTCGGCAAGCCGTCGGTCAGCAACAACGGGTTGTCTTGTAGGTCAGCGGAAAGGTCAGGCATGAGGTCGCTCCGTCAGTGGTTTCGTTTTGGTGCGTCAGCACCATAACTAACCCGAAGCGTGAGCGAGGGCGAACGCTCCAAAACGCT
>JANNDA010000176.1:0-2869 GCA_031387195.1 Planctomyces sp.
GACGCCCTCCGGCTCGCCAAATCTCTCATCACAACCCGCGCGCGGTATAAGATGTGATCGCGAATCCAATCACAGTCTCATCGAACCGCGAGAGGCAGACGGGAGCGAGAACATGATTCATCTAGAAATCCCAGACCCGAAGCCTCGCAATGTTTGGAAGACAATTGGCCGCACTGTCGTCGTGCTGGGTTGTCTGAGCGTTTGGTGGGCGGTCTTCTACCCGGCAGACAATCCCGAACGTAAATTTCCACGCCATCCCTGCAAGAACAATCTGAAGCAGATCGGCCTCGCGCTGCACAACTACCACGACACCTACAAAAGCTTTCCGCCAGCGTTTGTGCTCGGCCCGGATGGCAAGCCGTGGCACAGTTGGCGGGCGTTGATTCTGCCGTTTCTGGAAGACGAATCGTTTGCGAAGAAGTACCGCATTGATGAGCCGTGGAATGGTCCAAACAACTCGAAGCTGTTGAACCAGCGTCCCGAAGTTTTCGCATGTCGTGAGCGCGACGGAGTTGTGAATGTGCCCCAAGGGCAAACCAGTTATGTGGCGGTTGTCAGTTCCGAAACCGTCTGGCCGGGGACCACCTCGACTCAAGTGTCTGACTTCGCTGACGGCACGTCGAACACGGCGATGGTGCTCGAAGTTCGAGATGCCGGGATCCCTTGGCTGGCTCCCTACGATCTTTCATTTGATGAGGCGAGCGCCCCGCCAAGCGAACACGCCGGCCGTCATCCTTCGAGTGCTCACTCAGGCGGCGGCCACGTGCTGATGGGTGACGGAACCGTGCGGTTTGTGAATACGAAACTGAATGCTGACGTCTGGAAGGCCCTGCTGACTCGCGCTGGCGGTGAGACGATCGCCGATTACTGACGGCGATTGTTGCCTATCGTTGACGTTCGCCATCCGCAGGAAGTCTGAATTTCGGTTTACTTTTCTGACGTATCTGTCACGGCGTGTGAGCGGACGGTGCCTGCCTGAGTCGTGGAATCCGGTCGGTCCAAGGGCAGCAGCGAGACTAAGCTCGGTTCCAGGCGGTTAATGACAAACTGTGGGGCGATGCCTAAAGCGATGTTGAGGCCGACGAGCGTGACCAGCACGCTCCAATCGCGAAACGTCCAGGGCCTGAGTGACCAGCGCGGTTCGTCACGATCGGCGCGGACCCACATCCAGGCTATCAGGCCGCTGGTTGTCAGGCTCAGCAAAGCCAAGTTGAACTCGTGCTGAATGAGACCGAACGGAGCCATGAACTCGGCGACGAAACCGCTCAGGCCAGGCAACCCAATCCAGGCGAAGAGTGCCAATCGAAACAGGGCTCGACAACGTTTGTCCTGAGCGCCATCCAAGTCGGACAGCAGCCGGTCAGCGTTGTCAGGAGTGCTTGCCGACGATCTCGGCAACAGGCACAACAACAGTGCCGCGGTCAGACCGTGACTGAGCATTCGCAACATCCCGCTCACCATCCCTTCGAGGGTGAACGTCATCACGCCGAGCAAACTCAAGCCGACCGAACTCGCCGTCGCTAAGGCCACTCGCCGATGCCAATCGGTTTGCCCGAACGCTAACACGGCGGCCAGCAGACTGCTGAACCCAGCCAGCGCTGATAAGAAGTCGGCATTCTGTCTCAAAAGATCGGGAAACAGGGGGATCACGAACCGCAGCCAGCCATACAGGCCGACTTTGATCAACACGCCCACCAACACAATCGCCACGGCCGGAGGTGCCGACGTGACCGACATCACGAACGCTCGATGAAACGGAGCCAACAGCAGCGGCCCGGTGAATCCCAGTACCAGCAACCAAAACAGCCACGGGCTGACGTGAGCCCACAAATACAAATTGTCGCCAGCCACGGTCCAATGATTGATTCCCGCAATCAATTCGGGCATCGAAAAGAGCAACGGCGGATGTGGGCGGTTCGGCGTCTGCCGCAGCCAACCAAACGTGAGCACCAAGCCGCACAGCCCCACCGTGACCAGCCAACCGCCGATCAACGTCCCTTTCAGGAGACGCGGCACCGCCTCGTGGCGTCGTGAATCGCCGTGATAGCCCAGCAACCACGCGATGGCAAACAACGTGCTCATCCAACAGACCACGAACAGCACCACGTCCAAGGCGACGAACGTCCCGATCAAACTCGCTTCCAGCCACAGCCAGGCACAAGCCGGCAACGCCGAATCCGAGCGGCACTCGACACGCACGGCCACCGCCACCAGCAACACGCTGAGTGCCACGAACCACAGACTGATGCCATCCACGCCAAGTTCACAACGAATGTCCGGCCCCCAATGAACGGAGAATTCCCGACTCGCCACGCGACCGTCTGGCTGTGTCCGGTCCAAGGTCTCCGATCGTGTCTCGCCCACCCAACTGAAGGACGATCGAAACTGAAACCGATCGACCACTCCGAGAAACGACGCTTGTTCCTGACTCACCGCCGGCTTGAGCGGTTCATAAGCCGCGACCAGCCACACACACAGCAGTGCTGACGTCCGCAAATTGACGAACAACGTTTGCCGACCAGCCGTCTCGCCGAATCGACGTCCGAGACAGACCAGCGCCATCCCAAACAGCGGCACGAACATCAGCCACAGGGGCAGGTGATTCTGAATCGGTTGCAGGTAGAGATCCCACATCGCTGATGGTTCCGCAATCTGTTTTCAAACGTAGCACAGGCGGCTCGCCTGTGTGGTTATTCCTATGCAATCACAGGCAAGCCGGAATTATTCATGAGCTACTCATAGGGGAAGCAGTGTGCCGCGGAGTTAAACCAAGCCTAATCGAGGGCGGAAATTGAACAACCCCCCCCAGAACCGTGGGGTTAAAAACGCGCCCTGAAAAATACCGGCCAACCCCCAGTTCGAAGGGGAT
>JANNDA010000180.1:0-10243 GCA_031387195.1 Planctomyces sp.
GGGGACTCGGGGGACTGACGTCGCCCCGCTCGCCTTTGCCGTTGTATCTGACGCGGTAGAGTCTGCCTTTGAGGCGGTCGATGCCGGCGGGGTCTCGGTTGGCGTCTTGGTAGCAGTGGTAGCGGTCGTACCAATCCAAAATGTAGAGGCAGCCGTCCGGGCCGGTCTTCTGCACCACGGGCATGAACCAGGCGTCGTTGGCCGTCAGGAAATCCGGCTCGCCGGTCGCGGAGTACGTGCTGCCGTCACGCTGCAACTTGTCCACGTTGATGCAGCCGCCGTGGATGTTGCCCATGTACAGCTTGCCGCGATATTGCTCCGGGTAGGCGTCGCTGTCGAAGTAGTGGATGCCGCAGTAGGCCGCCTTCTGATGCTTGTGCTTGACGATGCTGTCGATCTTCCAAGTGAACGGCGGATACGGACCTCCCTGTCGGTGGTAGTAGCCGGTCTCGACGATGTGCCACAAATGATCGATCACGCACGCGCTGATGAAGGCTTCGCCCTCATCATTGAACGCGATCCCCCACGGATTGCTGGTCCCCTCGGCAAAGATTTGGAACTCGCGCGTCCGCGGATGAATGCGGAACATCGCGCAGGTGAAGGTGAATTCCGTAGGGTAAGCATCCTGCTTGCCACTGTTTTTCTTTTGATTTTGTTCTTGTTCCGTCTGATCGGCTTTCGCGTTGCCAGAATCTTTGAGTTGCAAGCTGGAAGCTTGCACTATGGATTTCAGCCACGGCGAATCGGGCGGGTATGTCACCTTGCTGTAATTGAAGACGCCGTTGAGGCCATACAGCCAACCGTCTGGGCCCCACGTCAGAGAGTTCGGGAGCTCATGCGTGTCCGTGCGGCCGAAGCCGGTGACGACGACTTGTGGCGGTCCATCTGGTTTGCCGTCTCGATCGGCATCTGGAACAAACAGAAGGTCCGGCGAGTTCACGATCCACACGCCGCCATGCCCAACCGCGATGCCGCTGGGAATGTTGAGTCCGTCGAGGAAGGCCGTGAACTTGTCCATCGTCCCATCGCCGTCGGTGTCTTCGAGGATCTTCACTCGATCCTGGCCCGGCCCGGCCGACTTGCGCGGGTATTCCAAACTCTCGGTGATCCAAAACCGGCCACGTTCATCAATCGCCATCGCGACGGGATTAACAATGTCCGGCTCGGCGGCGACGACCTCGACCGAGAACCCTTCGGGCACGGTCATCATCTTGGCGGCCGTCTGCGGATCGCGCGGCTCGTTGGGCGGTTTGTCCTGAGCGTGTGGAATGACCTCTTTCTTCCTCTCTTGAGCGTGCGCGGGAACATCGCTCACCCAAACACAAAACGTCGCGATCAAGGCGATGGCTGGAGTAAGGCGGTTTTGTTTCAGAAGACAGCAGCTCATGCGTCAGCCCTTTCGGAGTGAAGAAACGCCAGCGGTCGTCGTCCGCTCGCAGCGCGGCATTATGGAGTCCATCGTGGAAACGCGAAACCGAGGCCGCTCACTCTGCGAGCGGCGAAATACTAGCCCGACGCGCCAGCGAGGGATTCTCGCTTCGATCATGTCGCGCCAGCCTGTTGGAATTTCCATGCTGGCCGATAGACTGCATTCGCACTTCAAGTCCCAGTCAGCGCGATGGAGAACTCCCCCAATGACGATCCCAGTGCAATGCCCTGCTTGCTCGAAAGAGTATGGACTTCGCGACGAGTTGGCTGGTAAACGGGTGCGCTGCAAAGACTGCGGTGAAGAGATTTCCGTTCCGCTGCTTCGCAAGGTCGCTGACAACGAGGCCGATCAGTCTCGACCGACTTCGACGAAGGCAACCCCGATGAAGCTGTCGTCTGCTTCCACAAAGGGGACATCGCCCGCGTCCAAACTGGCGAAGGAAAAGCCTGCCGCTAAACCGAAGCCCGCTCGGCGAAATAACAACGACGACGACCTCTTTGAGGATGACTTCGGTGATGCCGAAGCGGACGCGGACGAAGTGGTTGAGTTCGATGATGATCGCACACGTTCCGAACGTCCTCGCAAGCGAACGACGAAGAAGAGCCCCAAGAAGGATTCCGTCACCGGGCCAGGGGCTGCTGGCATCGTCCGAGGAATTGTTGCTTTCGTCAGCGACAACGTGATCGGCTTTCCGCTGACTTTCTTGGTGTGTGGCTGGATCGCGACGCGAATCTTATTGGCCAACGGAGTGAACCAGCAGGCATGGGGTGCCTTGCCGGGATCGGTGGTGGGTGGCAGTTTGCTTTTCATTGCCCTGCTCTGGTTGGTTTCGGATGCGTTTCGAGGCGCGGGCCGGGACAGTCCGTGGATTTGGGGCTTGGTGGGGGTGAATATTTTAAGGGTTCTTTCTGGACGACATCCCGCGATCGACCTGATTTGGCTCTTGTTGGTGACGGCGGGAGCGATCGGCTATCTGATTACGAGCTGGGATAAGGCGTGGAAGCCGTGTTTTGTTTTCGGCATCGGAATACTGTTTATCAATTCGAGCAGCATTCCCGGACTCGAATTCCTGGCGGGGGGAAATCCGCCAGCCGTCGTAGCACCGCAACCGGTGGCTGGTCCCAATGGAAATCTGCTTCCGAATGTGCCCGCTCCTGCTGGAGGCGAGGTGAATTCAACTGGTGTGACCAGTCAATCGGCTGAAGTCGCGCCGTTTCCTATCGCTGATGTTCAGATTCCAGAGCTGCCGGAATTTTCCCTTGGCCAGGGTGGGCACGGTGAGACGAGCCCGGTTCCTGAAATCACTTGCATGCGACATTTTTTCCACAATGCAAAAGGCAACATGGCGTTGGCCAGCCAGATTCCTGGTACGAATATGACGTTGATCTATTACGAACCGAAGGGATCACACTCGCCGCGATCACTACCGTGCGTATTGGTTGCTAGCGCGGGGTCAAATTTGCTGCAAGGGACCGAATGCCCGTCAAAAGAATACGTCAACGAGACAATTCCATACGTGCAAGCTGGCTTTGCTGTACTGGGAATTTCCGTGGATGGTTACGTCATCGCTTCCGTAGGCTCACCGGAATCGCAGTTGCAACTCAGCTTCGCGCAGTTCCAAAAGGCTCAAGCGGGAATTGTCAACGTGCGGAACGCTGTGGAATTCGTCTCAAAGAAAATCCCTCAGGTTGATCCCGAAAGAATTTTTATTGCGGGACACAGTTCTGCGGCGACTCTGGCATTGTTGGCGGTCGAGCATGAGCCACGGTTGAAGGGGTGTGTCGCTTATGCACCGATCACTGATGTCGAAGCACGGCTTCGTGATGGTCTTAATCAACCAGGAATTGATCGGCTGCTGCCGGGTGTTCGTCAATTTGCCAAACAAAGCTCTCCGCTATCTCACTTCAAACGAATCAATAGCCCCGTGTTTCTTTTCCACGCCACCGATGACAGCAACGCGCCAGTGTCGGACTCGCGGCGGTTTGCCGACTTGCTCAAGGCAAACGGAAAGCAGATTGACTACGTCGAAGTTCCCACCGGCAACCATTACGACTCGATGATTCAGCAAGGGATTCCGAGGGCAATTCTGTGGTTGAAACAGTTGGCGAGTGCGGGTGGCGCAAATGCCGCGCCTGCGGTAGCACAGAATCAATCGACGCCAAAGCAGAACGCGGGAGTCACTTCGGTTCCCGCTTTGCCACAGTTTCCATTCACGAGCTTGCCCCAGAACTCGAATGCCGCACGTCAGCCCAGCGGGCGAATGGTCACGTTTCGGTTTCAATCGTTCGGAGGACAAGGAGACGCGACCGCAGCCGCTCGAAGAGCGTTACAAAATGTGACTTGGGCGGATCCCAATGACATTGAGATTGATTCCGCTAAGGGGGAAGTTCGGATCGGTCAATTGGGTGGCTCGGTGAATACGGACTCGGCTCTTCAAACGCTGAAAATGGCGGGCTTCCAAATGTTGCCCGGTGTTTCCATCGGCTCCAAATCATCGCCGGCTTCGGCGACAGAAACGCCGAAGAACGAGGCGTCTAAGCCTGCGACGGCGGCGTTGAAAGAGACTCCTGAAACGCCAAACAAGAATCCGCCAATCACGAATCCGCCAGCCAAACTCGAAGTCTCAAAACCCAAACCGGCGGTCGCACCATCCGTAAGCAATCCCTCAGAAAAGCGGCCCCAACGCGAGACTGCACGTCGCGTCGTGACCTTCCGTTACGAACGTTTTACGGGTAAGGGTTCGTCGGCAAACGCTCTCAAAGAAGCCTTGAAACGCATCGACTGGGCCGACCAAGAGGACATCGTGATGATTGCCGCCAAAAAAGAGATTCGAATTGGGCTGCTCGCGGAATCACCCAATTATGAGCAAGCCCGAAAAGCGTTGACCAATCAGGGCTTCCTCATGTCGGTTGGTGAGACCATCTCCACCACGAAAGACTGAGGACATTGCTCGGTCAAGTTCGCCGATTGGAAGACGCTGCAACCGCCGATAGACTCGCGGCGACATGACGAGGAGCAAGACATGCTGACAACCACATTGCGGCTCGGCCCGAAAGATCACGGGCGAGCGATCTCCGATGAGGAATTGGAATTCGCCGAGTACCGGCTCGGCTATGACTACGAAGTCATTTTCGGGAGGTTGTACGTGTCCCCTGCGCCGAATCCTGAGCATGATGTGGTTGAGAAACACATCTTGCGACAATTGTTTGCCTATCAATTAGCGAACCCCGTCATCGTCGGCTACGTGACCGATCGAGCTCGCGTGTTCGTCGAGTCGGAAGAAAAGACGACCGCTCCGGAACCGGATTTGGCGGTGTATGCTGAGGGGCCTGATGACGATTGGCGCGCCGTTGCGCCGTTCATCGTCGGTGAAGTGCTGCGCGGCGAAGACATCGACAAGGATTTGTTTCGTAACGTGGACCTCTACTGGCGTGTCCCATCGATTCAGGAGTACTGGGTCTTTGACATCCGCGAGAATCCTCGACAACCGACGCTACTGGTGCATCGTCGCACTCGTAGCGGTTGGGACACTTTTGAAATCGCCGCGTCGGACACTTATCAAACACCGCTGTTGCCCGGCCTGACGTTGGTTATCTCACCGCTGGCTCGGCCCGCGACGAAGCGTGCTCGACGACGTCGGACATGACGGGACGTTGAAAAAACCGTAGAGCAGGCGGCTCGCCTGCTCAGTTTTTCGTAGGAATCGCAGGCGAGCCGCCTGTGCTACGTTATTCAACGCACAGTTGAGCCGCGTGTCACTCATTTGCAGAGGATCAACCAAGGTGGGATTGCTGATTGGCATGGACGAAGCCGGGTATGGGCCGAACCTTGGTCCGCTGGTCATCACGGTCACGGTTTGGGAAGTTCCCGGCTCGCCGCGTGAGTTTGATCTCTGGTCCGCGATGGCTGATGTCGCTCAGCAGACTCCGAGTAAAGAGCCGTTGAAGCTGCATGTGGCAGATTCAAAGCAGGTTTATTCGCCGGGGAAGGGCGTTGCGGCGTTGGAAAAGTCCGTGTTGAGCGCGTTGCGTTTGCTGGGGCAGACTCCGACGACACTGGCGGCTTTGACTGAAGATTTGAAACCTCAGATTTCAAATCTCAAATCTGAACTTTCAAATCCGACATCGCAAATGCCTCCGTGGCTCGTTGATCGAGATGTCTCGTTGCCGACCGAAGTGGATGCTTCGCTGATCGGCGACCTCGCGACGAGGTGGCTCGACTGCTGCCAGCGCAGCGGCGTCACGCTCCGCGCGATTCGGAGCGAGATCGTGCAGCCGCAGCGATTCAATGCGCTCGTGCGAGCGGCGGACAACAAGGCACTCGCGCTGTCCCGGCTGAGTTTGAATCTGCTCCGTTCGGTGTGGGATCCCGACGACCAGCAACCCACGCTCGTGATCTGCGATAAGCATGGCGGACGCAATCGGTATGACGATTTGCTCGCCGAAGTGCTCGACGACCGCATGATCTTTGCCGTGGGCGAATCGCGCGAGCGGAGCGTGTATCGCGTCGGCTCGACGGAGTTGCGGTTTCAGATGAAGGCCGAAGCCAACTTCCCGGTCGCACTGGCCTCAATCGTCTGCAAGTATGTCCGCGAGCTGTCGATGCAGATCTTCAATCAGTTTTGGTCCAAGCATGTTCCCGGTTTGAAATCGACTGCGGGATATCCGGTGGACGCGGCTCGGTTCAAGAGGGACATCGCCGAGATGCAGACGAAGCTGGAGATCACGGACGACGTTTTGTGGCGCGAACGATAAATTTGGACTGCGGCGATTCATCGCCGCTTTATTTCGCGGCGAAGTCGCTTTTTTATTTTGCCACGCTCACACGCACTGCTGCGCGGCCTCAATTGAAAGCGGCGATGAATCGCTGCACTCCCAATGTCTGACTCCATCGCCAACCGCCGTGACTTTCTTGCTGGACGTGCTCTGCGCGATGCGGTCGTCGCTGTCGGACAAGAGGCGGGGGACGTGATTCTCGGTGAGGCAGAAGACCCGCGTCGTGAACCGACGAGCGGAGGGACAATTCGGCTGGCAACGTCGGCGATGGCGACGGACTTCGCGGTGGTCTTCAATACGATTCGTGAAGGTGATCCGCGACAGCCGCTGCGGTGGGCGAGCGAAGCTCTCGACTTGGTGCATCTGCTCGAAGACCAGATGAGTGTCTATCGGCCCAACACCGAGTTGTCACAACTCAACCGAGTGGCCGCATCTCGGTCGGTGCAGGTGGAAGAGCGGTTGTTTGAATTGCTCTGTCATGCTCGTGAGATTTGGCGAGAGACAGATGCTTGCTTCGATCCGACGTCAGGACCGCTGATTGCTCTGTGGCGGCAATGTCGGAAAGAGGCTCGCTTGCCGACCGATACGGAGTTGGCCGAGCGGCTCGCTTTGGTGGGGATGCAACGTGTGGTGTTCTCCGGCGTTGAGACACACACTAGCCCGACGCGCGAGCGAGGGGTTGCGTCAGAGGCGGTCAACCCCTCGCTTGCGCGTCGGGCTAGTATGGGCGAGTTGATCGCCTTTGATCGCAACGGCGTAGAGCTGAATCTCGGCAGCATCGGCAAGGGATATTCGTTGGATCGAGCGGCTGAGGTGTTGCTTGAACATGATCTCGCTGAGTGGTTGATTCAGGGTGGTCACAGCAGCGTGGTCGCGCGTGGTGAACACAACGGACTGGCCGGCTGGCCGGTTGGATTGCGAAATCCACTGTTACCACAGCGACAGCTCGGCACGATCTTGTTGCGCGATCAAGCACTCGCGACGAGCGGCACGGCGGTGCAACATTTTCGCTTTGAGGGAAAGCGTTACGGCCACATCATTGACCCGCGAACGGGTTGGCCGACGGATGCCATGCTGTCCGTGACGGTTCTCGCACCAACGGCGGCCGAGGCGGACGCACTCTCGACGGCGTTCTTCGTCGGGGGAGTCGAATTGGCCGAACGATATTGCTCTAATCACCCCTCCGTTTCCGCGCTACTGATCCCACCACCGAGTATTGGGCAGCGGTTGGAGCCAATGAATATCGGCGTTCCGGAAGAAGTTTTGTTTTGGAGCCTCAAGTGACTGACTCGAAGAAATGTTGTTGTCTGGCCGTCACCCTGATTGTTCTGCTACGGCTGAGTATCGGCTGGCAGTTTTTGTATGAAGGGTTGTGGAAGTTCAAGAGCCTCAACACGGCGACGCCGTGGACCGCCGAAGGGTATCTCAAGAATGCTCAAGGGCCGTTTCGAGACATGTTTCGCAAGATGACCGGTGATCCCGATGATTTGCAGTGGCTTGATCGGGATGCCGTCGCCGCAAAATGGGATGCCTGGGCTCGCGGGTTTGAATCGCACTACGGCTTGGATGAAAGCCAGAAGAAGAAGCTGGACGAGCTGCTCAATGGCGTTGCGGACTTTCGCGTCAAGTTGGCTGATTTGCCGGACGGCGTGTCGGCGAAAGATCTCGGCAAAAACGTGAAGTTTGATGCCAAAGCCGCGCGATTGATCTGTGACGGCAAGCTGCGAATGCTGAGCGCTGAACGAGAAAAACTGCTGGGGATGGCGAAAGTGGATGAGGCCACGTCGGAAGCTGCGCAGAAGTCGGTTAAGGCCTACCGTGATGCGGTCAATCGGTTGTACGACCTGGCAACTCGACCACAGGATATCAGTGCGAAAGAAAAGCTCGGAGCGATGTTGATCGGCAATCCAGAGGTCGCCGGTCGCGTCTTCAAGGAACATGAAGGAACGATCGACTACAAGCGGATCGGCGACATCGAACTCTATAAATCGAACCTCGAACGCTACGAGGCGAACCTCGTCAAAGCGAACAAGCAAAGCGCGATGCAGTTCCCACGCGATCATTTGCAGAAGCAATGGTCTGAGTTGCAACAGCTCAAGGCCAAAGTTGTCGGACCAGTGAAGTCGCTGGACTCGGAACTCAAGGTCTCCGCCAAGAAGCTGTTGTCGCCGGAGCAACTGACGCGCGGCCCGGTTCGTTTGGCTTCAACGCCGGTTGACCGGATCAATAGACAAACAATGTGGGGCCTGACGATTCTCGGTGTGCTGTTGCTGGCGGGACTCGGCACTCGCCTCGCCGCGATCGGTGGAGCGGTCATGCTGACCACATTCTACCTCGCCATCCCGCCGTGGCCCGGAGTCCCCGAAGCCCCCGGCCCAGAGCACAGTTTCATCGTCAATAAGAATTTTATTGAGATTGTCGTACTGCTCGCGATCGCCGCGCTCCCAACCGGCAAATGGTTCGGGCTTGATCAACTGGTTGGCAAATTCTGCTGCCGAAGGAAGTGTTGCGGAGGTTCGACGTGTGCGACACCTCCGGCACCGGCTTCGCCAAGTGAGGCCGCTCGGTCTTGAGACAAATGATTGGCCAGTTTGATGTGATCATCGTTTGGGACCGCATCGTCTAAGGTCGCAGAATGCGACCTTTAAGGTCACCGAGTGTGATCTCAAAGCAATAGTTCTGAATCAGAACCACGACGCATGGGCTTCCACGCAATCCGCGAAACAGTTCCAGAAGTGAGTCCCAAGAAACACCTGCAAATTCGTTGCAAAGCCAAACGTAATATTGCTTGATCCTTGAGAGGGAAAGTCACATGTCCGTGAAACCGATTCCTGACGGTTACCATTCCGTAAATCCGTATTTGATCTGCCATGAAGCGGCAGCGGCGATTGACTTTTACAAGTCGGCCTTCGGAGCCATCGAACTTTTCCGTATGCCGATGCCGGATGGGCGACTCGGACATGCGGAGATCAAGATCGGCAACTCTCCGATCATGTTGGCTGATGAGTTTCCGGGCATGGGCTTTGACAGCCCCAAAACCTTGAAAGGGACTCCGGTCTGCTTGATGATCTACGTCGAGGATTGCGACGCGATGTTTGCCAAGGCCATCGACTTGGGAGCCACTGCGATCAAGCCGCTTCAAGACCAGTTCTACGGCGATCGCTCCGGAACACTGGCCGACCCCTTCGGCCACGTCTGGACCATTGCCACTCACAAGGAAGACGTTTCGCCCGAAGAGATCGCTCGTAGAGGCGAGGATTTCATGAAGCAGCAAAGCCCAAACAATTGAATTCGACCTTATTGCGTCTCGTACACATGCCGACAATTCTGCAACAAGATGGTTTCAAGATTCGGACCTTCGTCGATGACCACGAACCATCACACGTTCATGCTCGAAGTGATCAAGCCACTGTCGTGATTAACTTGGCGGTTGCGGACGGCCAAGTTCCGACGATTCGCACCGTCAAGCATGCTTCAGCGGAACAGCAAAGGTCAGCATTACGAGTGGTGATGGAGCACAACGATTTTCTTTTGGGTCATTGGAGACAGGTTCATGGCGAAGAAACCGACGATCGCAAAAAACGTTCAATGGGGGCGTTTCATATTGACTGAAGCGGAGATTGAACGGCAAGTCGCGGAGGCAACTCAGCGCGGTGCGGAAGAACTGCAAACAGAGCCGTTGGTAATGTCGGCTCGGTTCGATCGACGATCGCGTTGTGTCGTGATCGAGCTAAATAAGGGGAGCACACTCACCGTTCCGGTTAACTTGTTGCAAGGACTTGCTGGAGCCTCACTCAAAGACCTCTCTCAAATTGAAGTCCCGATCCCAGGTTGTGATATCGAATGGCCTGCGCTCGATCAACAATTTTCAATCCAAGGATTACTTGCTGGCCGCTTTGGAACTCGCCGTTGGATGTCCGAACTTGCCGAACGCGGGGTTGAATCGGCATCTCAACGCAAATCACCTCCAGCCATCGGCAAAGCCACTGACAAGAAGGTCCGCCGCCTTCGCAAAGCAACTGCGGGAGCCATCGTCTGA
>JANNDA010000220.1:0-4015 GCA_031387195.1 Planctomyces sp.
GCAAAGCCCTGCAAACGCAATGTCTCCTGAACGATTTTTCGCACGCCTCCGACAACGCCACGCTCACCAAGAAAATCCGATCCCTCTTGCAACGACTGCTCAGGCTCGCTGTGTAGAATCCCCGAATCCCAGAAAGTGCAGAGAAATCTAATGACTCATTGAATTCGGAAATTGAGTGACTGGGACTGCGGTGTCGTAACTAAGTCAGCCAAATGCCCTCAAGCCGAGTTCCTCAACTGAGCCGCGTCGCGGCGGTACAGCCAAATGATGATCAAGAAGCCGCTGTAATCGTAAAACGCGTGGGCCACGATCGGCACCAACAGATTCGGCGGATCAACCCAGGTCATCAGCCAACTGAGATAATATCCCGCGACAAAAGTCATCAGGCCATAAGTCGGAGTCACCACATGAGCCATGCCGAACAGCAAACTGCTGGCGACTCGCCCGGTCCAAGGGAACCTGGAAGAGGTCATCCAAGGCTCCAGCAATCCGCGAAAGAAAAGTTCTTCCGCGATCCCCGTGAGCATGGCCAAAAAAATGAGGTCGAACCACGTCAGCACGGCCAGTGATGGAGCCAATTCGGTCGCGAGAAACTTGCGGATGGTGCGGAACGCGCCGATCGGAAGTCGATAAACCACCGCAAACAAAACGAAGAGCGGTAGCGTTCCCACCAATCCACAACCGCAGGCACGCCAACTCCAAGAGAATTTGGACAGCGGATCAATCTCAACGGCCCAGCCCAAGCCGATCGCGACCAGCGCTAAACCTCCCAGCACCATGCCGGAGAAATTCAAAAACTGTTGCCGGTTCAGTGGATCCAAAATCGTTCCGCCTTGCTCGCCAAAATCACGCCACACGCCGTAGCTGTTCGCGGGAGTTGATCGACTCCGAGTCAGGAACCTCCGTTGTCGCCAAGCGAAGGTTGCGGCCTCTGACCGCCGCTTTTTGTGTTTCAATGAGCATCTCAAGACTGACCCCGACCGCCAAACAACCCAACGAACAGAGTCCGCTACCTGTCGCAAACAAGCCGATCATCCATGCCGCTGCTGGCTCGCTCATCGCAAATGCGAAGGCCGCCCCCAGCAACAGCAACCCGGTGACGACAACGAGGCCGAGGCTCATTCGCCCCCACAGATACACCGGCCGACCTTTTCCAGATGTCTGAAACCAAACATGGGAGTTATCTAAAAACCCTCCAATGAATCGACCAAGTCCAGAATGACTTTTGTCGGAGGATCGTTGACTGGCGGCAGCCTTGCTGTTTTCCAAATCGGGGCGATGAATTGACATCAACCGTGAACCTTCTTTTGAGGACGCGAAGTCCGTCCGTGGACCAGAGTGGCGGAGTCTGTCAGAAACTCGGCAAACAGGTCCAGACGAGTCGATCTGTGGCCCACACTTCGGGTTAATGGCGGCCACTGATGCCGGTCGCGATGATGGCGTGCGTGGCTTTTTGAGTGCGAGGCTATCCGAGAAGTCCGTCTTGAACTCCGCTCTTCGTCCCGGCTGGTGTGATGCGCGCGATTGATCGCAAATTGATGAGAGACGTGCTCCACATGAAAGGGCAGATGCTCGCGATCTGCGCGGTCATGGCGTGCGGCGTGGCGACCTTCGTGATGTCAACCAGCGCGTTGGTCTCGTTACAGCGAACGATGGACGGCTTTTATGAATCGAATCGTTTTCCGCACGTGTTCGCTCGGCTAAAGCGTGCTCCGGTGTCGTTGGCCGAGCGAATGGCAGAGGTGCCGGGAGTGGCTCGCGTGCAGTCGCGAGTCGTCGTGGATGTGACGCTCGATCTGCCGTCATTTCCGGAACCGGTCGCGGGACGCTTGATCTCGATTCCGGAGCATCCGCAATCGACCGATCTGTGCTCGTTGTTCTTGCGGAAGGGAAGATTCATCGAACCTCGGCGGGACGACGAAGTGCTCGCCAGCGAGGGGTTCATGAAGGCTCACAAGCTGAATCTGAACGACGAACTCGCGGCGGTGATCAACGGCAAGAAGAAGAAGTTGCGGGTCGTCGGAGTCGCGCTGTCGCCAGAGTACGTCTATCAAATCAAGTACGGCCAGCTCGTGCCGGATGACAAACGGTTCGGCATCTTGTGGATGAGTCGCGAATCTCTCGAAGCCGCTTATGACATGAAGGGCGCGTTCAACGATGTGATGATCAACTTACTTCCCGGCGCGGTCGAGGCAGACGTCACGCGGCGGCTCGACACGCTCATCGAAAAGTATGGCGGCTTCGGATCACATGGCAGAGCGGATCAAATCTCGCATCGCTTTCTGACTGACGAGATCAGCAATCTCAAACGCATGGGGATGATTATCCCGTCGATCTTCTTAGGAGTCGCGGCGTTTCTGCTCAACGTCGTGCTGACTCGGATCATCGCGTTGCAACGCGACCAGATAGCCGCGTTGAAAGCGTTCGGGTATTCGCATTGGACGGTGGGGCGGCATTACCTCAAGCTGGTTTTCATCGTCTGTGTGATCGGTGCGATCGCTGGAACGATTGTCGGCGCGATCCTCGGTCGCAAGATGATGGGGATCTATGCCGAGTTCTATCGTTATCCCGACCTGCATTATCACCTGCCGGCGGAAGTCATTCTCGGAGCATTCGTACTCTGCACGTTGGCGACGATGGTGGGGACGCTCAACGTCGTTCGCAAAGCGGTTCATTTGCCGCCAGCGGAAGCCATGCGGCCGGAGCCTCCGGGCGACTTCCGGCCGACGATCTATGAACGGCTCGGATTGGATCATTGGCTCTCGCAGATCGGGCGGATTGTGCTGCGTAACATTGAACGGCGACCGATGAAGGCCATCTTGTCGATCTGCGGCATCGCGATGGCGGTGGCGATTCTCGTGCTGGGTCGGTTCTCGGCGGACTCGCTCAATTTTCTGGTGCGGATGCAGTTTGAAGTGATGAATCGGCATCACATTGATGTGTCGCTCAACGAGCCGACGTCGCGCAAAGCTCTGCATGAAATCGAACGATTGCCTGGAGTCATACTGGCCGAGCCGCGTCGCGGAACCGGTATCAAAATCCGCAACGGACACATCGAACGGCGCACGTTTCTGCAAGGAATCATTCCCGATCCGAAGCTCAACTATCTCATGGACGAGAATCAAGAACCGGTCAATGTCCCGCCGGAAGGAATCATTCTGAATGCCAAGTTGGCCGAATTGCTGGAGGTGCGTGTCGGCGATAACTTGACCGTCGAGGTGCTGGAAGGTGCCCGGCGAGTTCGCTCGGTGCCTGTCGCGGGACTCAGCACGGAGTACCTCGGCACGGTCTGTTACATGGAGGGTCGTGCGTTGAACCGACTCGTCGGCGAAGGTCCGGCAGTCACCAGCATTGCCATCACGGCGGATTCCGCGAGCGTCGAAGACCTGTATCGCCGATTGAAGGCCACTCCGCGCGTCGCCAGCGTGATGCTCAAATTGGCAACCATCCAAAGTTTCCGTGACACCGTGATGAACAACTTGCTGACCATGCAATTCTTCAACGTCATCTTCGCCTGCATCATCGCGTTTGGTGTGGTCTACAACACGGCGCGAGTCGCGTTGTCCGAGCGTGGCCGAGAACTCGCCAGCCTCCGCGTGCTGGGTCTCACGCGCGGTGAGATCTCGCAGATTCTGCTCGGCGAACTGGCGATCCTGACGCTGGCCGCGATCCCGGTCGGACTCTTCATTGGCAATCGCTTGGCTGGGCTCGTCTGCTGGTTCATGGACACCGAGCTCTATCGCATCCCCTTGATTATCGAACCGACAACGTATGCGTTCTCGACGTCGGTCGTGCTACTTGCCGCCATCCTGTCGGGCTTACTGGTCCGACGTCGGTTGGACCATTTGGATTTGATCGCGGTTTTGAAGACAAGAGAGTAGAAGCTGTTTCACCCTGACCCCACCCAGCTTGCCACGGTGGTTGCAGGCGTTTTGACTACGGGTCAGGTCACTCGTAATCTCAAGAGACGGAGTTCAGAGGCCCGAAAACCACCCAGGCAAGCTCGGTGGGGTTT
>JANNDA010000904.1:0-4384 GCA_031387195.1 Planctomyces sp.
GCGCGTCGTGCTGAGAATAATCCCGATTAGGCCGAGCCTGTTCCCGAACGAACGTCATTCCCCCCGCATGAGGTCGCTACGCTCGGTAGCTTCGCGCCAGAACAACCAACGGGAGAGATCGTGTCTTCAGACTTGTCCAACAACGACTTCAAGGAGCTGGTTCGCTCGCGAACAGACCTTGTCGCGCTGATCGGAGAGTCGGTCGCGCTGACCCCATCACGGGGCGGTGCGGAGTTTAAGTGTTTGTGTCCGTTTCACGATGACCACAACCCGTCGATGGTTGTGAATCCGGATCGGCAGACGTGGCGTTGCTGGTCATGCAGCACCGGAGGCGATTGCTTCTCGTGGGTGACTGAGTTCGACAAAGTTGAATTCCGAGACGCACTCGAAACCCTTGCCAAGCGAGCTGGGTTGGAGATGCCCAAGTTCGCGGGCGGTCGGCCTCAAGAAAACACGGTTGCGAAGGCAGACGTCTTTGACGTGTTGACGTGGGCAGAGAACGAGTTTCATCGCTGCTTACTCGATTCGCAAATGGCCGCACCAGCGCGGGAGTATCTGAAAGAACGCGGTTTCACGGACGAGACGATTGCCAGATTCAAACTTGGTTTTGCTCCGAATGATGGGCAGTGGTTATTGGCTCGCGGTCGTGGCAAGTTTCCGATTGATCAAATGGAGACGGCTCGACTCGTGAAGAAGAGCGACGAGGGAACGGGGCATTACCAGTTCTTTCGCAATCGAGTGTTGTTTCCGATCCGCAATGACAAAGGACGCTGCGTGTCGTTCGGTGGGCGAGTCCTGCCGCAGTTCGCGCAGCCGGGAGTCGGCAAGTACATCAACGGACCAGAGAGCGACGTCTATTCAAAGAGCAATCTACTGTTTGGGTTTGATGCCGCTCGCGAAGGAATTCGCAAAGCTCAGACCGCCGTCGTTGTGGAAGGTTACACGGACGTTTTGATCTCGCATCAGTTTGGCGTGACGAACGTGGTCGGTGTTTGTGGAACGGCACTGACCGAAGCACATGTCGCTCGGCTCAAGAGGTTTGCTGGGCGGATCGTGTTGATGTTCGACGGTGATGAGGCCGGCCAGAAGGCCGCCGAGAAAGCGTTGGCCAACTTTCTGGCGGAAAGCATCGACCTGAAAGTGCTCGTGTTGCCGGAGGATCAAGACCCCGACGAATACTTGTTTGCTCACGGCGCGGAGGCGTATCAAAAACAGATCGACAATGCGGCGGAGGCGTTTGACTTCAAATTGCAGACAGAGATCAACCGACATGGACTGGAGTCGATTGATTCCCGCCATCGCGTGTTGACCAGCATGTTGGAGTTGTTGGCTAAAGTCTCGAAGTTGCGTGGGACGTCGAAAGAAGATGTCATCCTGAGCCGGCTTTCTGGACGCACAATGCTCAACGAGCAAGTCGTGCGGCAACGGTTGTCGGAGTTGCGAGCGGCGAAGCCTGCATTGCCCAGCGGAACGTTGCGAAACGGCAACACGTCTGCTGCCGGGATGCCACAAGGTGGTCCAGAGGCAACATCTCGATCTATGAGTGCGCCGGACGGGGCAACTCCGAACAAATCGCGGCAAGTAGACCGCTCAGGAGTTGATCGGGGTCTAAACTTCTCCGGTCGGAAGATGTCCCAATGCGACCAATTTGAATACGAGCTTTTGGGAATCATCTTTGCGGCCCCGCAGATGCTGGATGCAATTCGCTTGGAGATCGGTGACGAGGATTTTCAGAACGAACAGAACCGCTTGCTCTTGCAGATCTGTTTCGATCTGTCGGATCACGGCGAGCTGGCCACGTTCGAACGGATCATGTCCGCGATTGAGGATGACAACCTGAAACGATTGGTGATTTGGATTGACGAACAAGCCCGTGAAAAGGAGATCGCCCAAAAGCTGACCGAGAATTTGATGAGCTATAAAGAGCAGACTTTGCCACGTTACCTGGTGCAGTGCATGCACCCGTTGCAGTGGCGGCGTGAAGAACAGTTGCATCAACGCAACACCGGCCGATTGGCCCAACAACCGGAATCGCGTGCCGGTTTGAATCCCAACGCGAAAGCCCTGCTTGAGCAGGCCACTGCGTTTCATCAGAAACGTGCCGCCAAGACCACTTGGCAATGATTTGGCATTGATCACTTTTGGAGTGTGTTTGGCAGAGATTTGAAATCTGAAATCTGAACTGTGAGACCGACTCCATCGGCCACAACACACCAACGCCCAGTTCCCCCAACCTTGCCGACATCCCACCGAAAACGCGAAGGAACTGACTGTGCATAAGCTCGACGAACCTCTGATGAATTTGATCTCGGAAGGCAAGAAATGTGGCTTTCTGACGTTCACTCAAGTCAACGATTACCTTCCTGACGAGGCGGTCAATCCGGAAAAACTGGATGACCTGCTGATGTTGTTGGAAGAGGACGGCTTGGAAATTGTCCAAGACGATTACCAACCAGTGCTGACCGCTGCCGAGTTGAAGCGGCTCAAGCCGAAGATGAAGGACGATGAGAAGAGTCGCAAGATCGACGATCCCGTCCGCATGTATTTGACTCAGATGGGTGAAATCCCGTTACTCACTCGCGCTCAAGAAATTGGGTTGGCGAAGAAGATCGAAATCACGCGTCGTCGCTTCCGCCGCCAGTTGCTGGAGACGGAGTACGCGCTGAAGACGGCCATCGAAATCCTGCAAAAGGTCAGCGTCGGCGAGATGCCGTTCGATCGCACGATCAAAGTGTCGATGACCGAAGGCTTGGAAAAGAATCAGATTCTTGGCCGCATGCCGCACAATCTGCGCACGATCGAAATCTTGCGGCAACAGTATTTTGATGACGCCCAGAAGTGGTTGGACGAGGGTGCGACACCCGCTCAGCAAAAAAAACACGAACAACTAATGATCCGCCGTCGCCGGAAGATCGTCACGTTGGCCGAAGAGTTGAGTGTGCGGACACAGCGTTTGCAGCCAGCACTTAAGAAACTGGAGCAGATTTCGCAGCGGATGAGTCAACTGGAAAAGATGCTGCAAAGTCAGCGGCTCAAGAATGCGAAGGACGACCGCGAGAAACTGCAAAAGGAACTCGACGACCTGATCCAAGTCACGCTGGAAACGCCCGCCACACTGCGGACGAAACTCAAGCTGATCGACAAGCGGTCCAAGGAATACGAACAAGCGATGCGTGACTTGTCGGGGGGCAACCTGCGACTGGTCGTCTCGATCGCCAAGAAGTACCGCAACCGTGGACTCAGCTTCTTGGACCTCATCCAAGAAGGGAACACGGGGCTCATGCGAGCCGTTGATAAGTACGAATACCGTCGCGGCTACAAATTCTCGACCTACGCCACCTGGTGGATTCGGCAGGCAATCACGCGAGCGATCGCCGATCAAGCACGCACGATCCGCATTCCGGTTCACATGATTGAGATGATGTCCCGTCTGCGGCGAGTCAACAAGCAGTTGCTGCAAGAATACGGCCGCGAGCCAACCATCGAAGAGACGGCGGAGTTCGCGGGCGTCAGCATCGAAGAGGCTCGCCGAGTGATGAAGATTTCGCGGCATCCAATCAGCCTCGATCGGCCGGTTGGTGAGAGCGAAGACAGCTTCTTCGGCGACTTCATCGAAGACTCTGCGACTGATAATCCAGTCAACTCAGCCGCGAGTGAGATGCTCAAGGACAAGATCGACAACGTCCTCAAGACGTTGACCTACCGCGAACGAGAAATCATCAAGCTGCGTTATGGGCTCGGTGACGGTTACACCTACACGCTCGAGGAAGTCGGACGGATCTTCAAAGTGACTCGTGAACGTGTTCGTCAGATCGAAGCCAAAGCGGTTCGCAAGCTGCAACATCCCGTTCGCAGCACGCAGCTCAAGGGATTCTTGGAGGGGCTTATGCCGGTCGCCTGACGACGATTCTGCAACGTGACGATGAATGTGCGAACGAGCCAGCCGAGTACCTACTCGGTTGGCTCGTTCTTTTTGTGCGTTGATGACTTGTCGTAGCTCAGGCGGCTCGCCTGAGTTCCTTAGGAGCGGGGTCGCAATAACTTCCCGATTGGTGATGATTCGTTTAACCGCACGCCGCAGGCACGCGCGTTTCGGTTCGGCCAACCGGCTCGAAGCGCGCATGCCTGCGGCGTGCGATTAAACAAGGAAGTTATTGCGTTCCCATTCCTTAGCGGACGAAATCAGATATCGAGGATCGAGCCGGAGGCACTGAAGCTGCCGCCGACGGTGTAGCCCAGGCCACCGATGATGCTCAGGATGATGCTCTCGGTCCCTTCCAACACGGTGTTGTCGCTTTGTGGGTCGAGCGTGATTTGCGCGGTGGTCTGGCCGAAGCCGAAGGTCAGGGTGCCGGTGCTACCGTTGAAGCTGCTGGCTCCCGAT
>JANNDA010000258.1:0-2334 GCA_031387195.1 Planctomyces sp.
TCCGCCTTCGTGAGCATGCCGATCGTCGTCAGCCGCGCGGGGTTGTCCCATTCGTGATTGAACAGCCCGACGTTGGCATACTTGCCTCCGGCTGTTCGGTCGGCGTCGCTCATACCGAGCATCTTGGCAATCGCCGTCTCCGGCATCGGCGGATGCGTGCCGAGCGCGACGAGCGCATCGACTTGCTTCGCGACCGCGCCGATTCGGTCATGCAATGCGCTGAACAGCAACGGCAGCGGCGCGGTACGAGTCGAGTCAGGCACAATGACAAGAACTCTTTTTCCCGCAAACTCGTTCGAGTGGACTTCGCGAGCGAACCACTTGCGGACTTCGGTATCGGTAAAAACCTTGCTGATCACGTCGTTTTCCTGATCGTGGCATGATTCTGCACTTTCTGGCATTCGGGGATTCTACACAGCGAGCCTGAGCAGTCGTTGCAAGAGGGATCGGATTTTCTTGGGGAGCGTGGCGTTGTCGGAGGCGTGCGAAAAATCGTTCAGGAGACATTGCGTTTGCAGGGCTTTGCGACGATCCGCGTGGGACGGGCGGCGGGCGGGCGTGTCCCACGGCGAATCGCTGCGGTGCGTGAGTTGCTGGCCCGTTTGGTGCCACGCCCAGAGTTCCGTCAGCGTGAACAGCCACAGGTTCAGGTGCCAGGAACGAATGGCACTGCCGCACTCGCGTAAGGCAAGGTCGGCGCGCAGCGGTAGGACGCACGCGTGAGAGGCGTGAGGAATGCGAGTCAGCGGTGGTGATGTCCGAGAGCGGCGGGATCAATTGGTCTTGGTGGTGAGAGCTTCTTGACCTTATGTTCCGCTCAGGGTGAGACCTTTCTTGGACATGAGCGAGCATGCTGGGCCAAGGAAGGTCTCATGTCTTTTCGCTCATCGAGTGGGGAATCTGGAAGAGCAATTGAGCGTGTCCGTCTTTCGTTGCTGCAGGCGGACAACTTGCCATTTTCCAACGTGCTCACGGCGGAGCGTCTGGCGGAAGTCTTCGAGTCCGCAGGTGTGGACTTCGCCAACGCGGATGATGATCCCGATGTGGTCTACACACCGGCGGTGACCTTGTGGGCATTCTTGTCGCAGATGTTGTTCACGGGCGAGCAGCGTTCGTGTACGGCGGCAGTGGCTCGCGTCGCGGTGGTCGAAGCCTTGCGAGGACGCGTGGTCAATGACACGAACACCGGCGCGTATTGCCGAGCTCGCAGCCGCATTCCGGAAACCGTGCCGCAGCGGCTGGCGTTGGACGTGGCTGGCGATTGCGAGGCGGAGTTGCCCGACGAGTGGCGTTGGAAAGGCCGGCGAACATTTCTGGTGGATGGCTCGACGGTGTCGATGCCTGATTCCACCGCGAATCAAGCCGAGTACCCTCAACCCTCGTCGCAGGCAGAAGGGCTCGGCTTCCCGATCATGCGTGTGGTGGCGTTGATCTCGTTAGCGACCGCGATGGTCAGCGGCTTCGCGATGGGGCCGTACTCCGGCAAAGAGACCGGCGAGACCGCGCTCTTGCGACAACTCTTGGACCTGCTGAAGTCGGGTGATCTGGTGGTTGCGGATCGCTACTACGCCGGCTGGTTCACGATCGCGCTGTTGCAAGCGTTGGGCGTCGATGTGGTGACGCGACTGCACCAGCACCGCGAAGCGGACTTCCGCCGAGGTCGCCGCTTGGGGGCCGATGATCACTTGGTGGAATGGCCCAAGCCACAGCGGCCCGAATGGCTCGACCAGGAAACCTACGATCGTCTGCCCGAGATGCTCAGTGTGCGCGAGATGAAGTTCGCCGTGCGCGAACGTGGCTTTCGCACGCAGTCGATGGTCGTGGTCACGACGCTCCGCGATGATCAGGAAGTCTCTCGCGAAGACCTGGCCGACTTGTACCGCCAACGCTGGCACGCGGAACTCGACCTGCGCAGTCTGAAGTCCACGATGGCCCTGGATGTGTTGCGTTGCCTGACTCCCGAAATGGTCCACACCGAACTGTGGATGGGACTCTTGGCGTACAACCTCGTGCGCCACTCGTTGCTGCAAGCGGCTGCAGCAGCCGAAGTCTCGCCCCGCCAGTTGAGCTTCTGCGCCGGGATGCAATTCTTGGCCACCACTTGGTTGACTGCGGCCACGCATCCCGGCGATCTGCGGCCGTTGATCGTCTTGCGTCTGAGGCACATGGCTTCGCATCGAGTTGGCCATCGTCCCAACCGCCTCGAACCCCGCGCCCTCAAACGCCGACCCACCACGCACGACTTACTGACCCAACCACGAGCCGCCGCCCGAGCGAAACTCTTGACCGGCTGCTCGACGTAACTTCAACTCACGCAAGCGGCAGTGCCATTCG
>JANNDA010000259.1:0-7865 GCA_031387195.1 Planctomyces sp.
TGGCCATCGTCCCAACCGCCTCGAACCCCGCGCCCTCAAACGCCGACCCACCACGCACGACTTACTGACCCAACCACGAGCCGCCGCCCGAGCGAAACTCTTGACCGGCTGCTCGACGTAACTTCAACTCACGCAAGCGGAAGTGCCATTCGGTCCAGGTACATTTATGGTGTTATATGGACATGTCCCATTTGTTTCCTCTGTTGTCCCGTCCGAGAGGCGTCCTGCGGTCCAGTCCAGCGGCGGGGGCACCTGCGTGATGGCTTCGGCAAACTGCGCCGTGGCCACTGGCCGCCGAAGTTTCTGAAGTGGAATTGCTGAGTGACAACCACCGTCCACGCTGCGTCAGGCGTGACAAATAAAACTCGTTTGATAACTTTTGTCACGGCGCTGGAGGTCTCATCACGCAATCACTCACGCACGGAGGTGACAGAATGGCTCGCAACGAACAGCGGCGACAGAAGAAGTTGGAGGCGAAGAGGGCGAAGCGAAAGGACGAGCAACGTGCGGTGGCTCGCGTGCAGTCGTCGGGGATGCGCGGCCGGATGGAAGCCGCTCAGCATTGGCCGGTCGTGCAAGCGCGAGTTTCGGCAGGAATGCAAGAACACGGAATGGGAGAAGCGTTGCTGGTGCGCCGCGGTCCAGGCGGGATGACCGCCTACGTCTTGTTCTTGCTGGATGTGTATTGCTTGGGGGTCAAAGATGTGATCGCTCACGCGGCCCCGGATCACGTTGCGGCGAATTGGTTGTCCGGTCTCTTCGAGAGAACTGGTCCGTGGATCGATGTGACTCCGGAGCACGTCCGGAAGCTGGTCGAGGGCTCGATCGGATATGCGTTGTCGCTGGGACTGGCTCCGCATCGCGACTGTGCGGCGGCGCTGTTGATCTTCGGCGATCTCGATAGCTCGCGGTGTCCGACAGAATTCACGTTCGGTCGTGACGGACAGCCTTGTTACATCTCTGGACCGCATGAGAACAATGCCCGGATTCGCGAAGTCCTGGCCACGCTCAAACGGACCTGCGGGCCAGATGGATTTGACTATTTGATTCCGTCCGCGACGACGAACGTCTCGGAAGAATTGGCGGACGTGATCGAGGCCACTGGCGGACGTGTCTTCGACGCCGTCGAATTCGACTCGGAAGATTGCGAGTCGGACCCGAAAGTCTGCGAATCGCGATGAGCCGGCGAGATCGCGAACCTGGCTGAGCGCGCTGTGCGCGGGTCTCCCGACCCCGCACCCGCGTCCGACCGAAGGTTTCCCGTTTCAGGGGATGACCACGCATTCGAGGGAGACCTGCGGTCCAGTCCAGCGGCGGGGTCAGCAGATCCGCGCCGAGCGCAGATTCGCGAGCTGCCACCCCAACGTGCGAGTGATGCTCGAAAGCGCCCTCGAATTGGGAATGCTGCGCGTCGCAGAGCAGGACGCTCAGACCGCTCACGGCTGATGAGGACGCCTCATCTTGGGTAGTGACGACGACGGCTTGCTGCCGCAATCAACCTGGCCCCTGATAACTCGACCTGTCTCCATTGTCCCCGTTGTCTGCCCCCGCAACGCCTCAGTTGCAATGGTTGGATAATGGTTTGAAGATCGTCGTGATTGCGTCGCGGGCGGGTTCGCGTTTGAATTGTTCAACGATCAATCTACGAATGAATGGATTCAAAATGGCTAAGCGGATAAATGCGGACAAGCCGCACCTTTGGAAGAGCGACATCGCGGCTTCCGTTGACCAATTCAACCAGTGGTTCATGGGCTTTGCGCCCGTAGCGTTTCGCTCGACGCGCGTCAAAACCACCGTGCATGTCAAAGCTGCGTTGCTGGCCACCAGCGACCTGCGCAGCATCGACGCCGCGACGCTCAAGGACAATCCCAGTGCGCTGTCAACGCTTCGCATGTGTACGGCTCCGCCGCTGGCCGTAGACCGCTTGATCGGCTTGGCCGGCGCGAGCAAGAACCTCGTCGGTCGAATGGAAGATGGCAAGCTTCCTACCAAGATGAATTCCGCCGATTTGGATGCAGAGTTGACCAAGCTCTGCCGCATTCTCTCAAGGCTCTTGGACCGTGACATCTTCCCGTGGTTGGATGCCGTCAAAGATCCGACCGATCACGAACGCGATCGAGCATCAACGATTGTCGCAGACCGCTTATGCAGCGCCGTGGCAAATCCAATCGTCCGCAACGCTCAGGAACAGCGTCAACTCAAACTCGTGGGTGATTGGCTTGACGGTCGAGGCTACCGGAAGCAAGCGCATTCGAGTGGGAAACCGCTGGCTGAAATGGAAGCCGGGACATACACATTCCGCATGAACCTCGCGGTCGGCAAGACGTTGAAGGTGAACATCCCGGTTGACGTGGTGATCCAGCCCAAGAAGCTCCGCAAGGATCGACTGCCAATCCTGATCGAAGCCAAGTCGGCGGGTGACTTCACCAACACCAACAAGCGGCGCAAAGAAGAAGCGATCAAGATTCATCAGCTTCAAGCCACATACGGCGAAAGCGTACCGTTCGTGCTTTTTCTCTGCGGATACTTTGGCAGCGATTACTTGGGCTATGAAGCTGCCGAGGGCATTGATTGGGTCTGGGAACACCGCATCGACGACCTTGTGAAACTGGGGCTGTGAATCGGATGATCGTTTGCGAAAACAACTCGATTGAAACACGCCGACAAGTCATTCAGGCGGACATCGATACGTGCAAGTCGGCTGCGGAGCGGAATCGCCTTGGCCAGTTCGCTACGCCCAACGCACTCGCCGTCGATATTGCTCGCTACGTTGAATCAGTCCTCGGCCGAAGCAAAGACAGTGTTCGTTTCGCCGATCCTTCGATCGGGTCGGGCAGTTTCTTTTCAGCGGCGCTCGCTGTCTTCGGCTCCAAGCGAATCAGCAGCGCCGTCGGCATCGAGATCGATCCCGCCTTCGCCACCGCCGCCCGCAATCTGTGGGGCGATGCAGGGCTTGAAGTGGTGCGCGGCGATTTCACTCGAATCGTTGCCAACGGCTCACGCCCGCCCGCGCCCAACGTCATCTTGGCGAACCCGCCTTACGTTCGGCACCATCACATCGACAGAGAAGATAAGGAACGTCTGCAACGCCTCGCGTTCAAGATGACGGGAGTTGATGTCAACGGGCTTGCTGGGCTGTATGTCTATTTTCTTTTGCTCGCGACGGCGTGGATGGAAGACGATGGTATCGCCGCGTGGCTCATCCCCTCGGAATTCATGGACGTGAACTACGGCGCGGCCCTCAAGGGCTTTCTCACCGATCGCGTCACGCTTATTCGCGCTCACCGCTTTGACCCCAGCGATGTTCAGTTTGGCGACGCCTTTGTGTCGTCCGTCGTGCTGGTGTTCCGCAAGACGCCGTCCGCCGCAGCTCATTCGGTCGAATTCACTTTCGGTGGCACGCTCGCCGAGCCGCACGCTCGCGACTTCATCTTGCTGGAGCGATTGCGAGAGTCTCGCAAATGGACTGCGTACCCAAGTCACGCCAAGAATGACCGACATACTCTGAACGATGGCAACGGTCCGAGGCTCGGCGACTTTTTCCGCATTCAGCGCGGCATTGCCACCGGCTGCAACAAGTTCTTTGTCCTCAATCGAACCGACGCGAAGCGACGCGGACTTCCAAACAAGTACCTCCGCCCAATCCTTCCGAGTCCGCGTCACCTCAAGACCAGAATCATCGATGCCGACGCAGACGGCTATCCGCTCATTGAGGGCCAACTGTGCGTGATCGACTGCGATCTTTCCGAGTCGATGGTCGAGGCTAAACATCCGGCGCTTTGGAAATACCTACAAACCGCCGAGTCGCTCGGCATCATGGGCGGCTATCTCATCGGCAAACGCAGCCCTTGGTACAAACAAGAACAGCGTGAGCCGGCCCCATTCCTCTGCACATACATGGGCCGTGGCTCTGATGAGAAGCAGCCATTCCGTTTCATCTGGAACCGCTCGAAGGCGATTGGAACCAATCTCTACTTGATGCTCTACCCGCAGAACGGCCTCGCAGCGATGCTTCGCCAACATCCCGAACGTGCCGAAGCCGTCCATGCTCTGCTCGGTCAAGTCACTGGCCACGAACTCCGAGGCGAAGGTCGGGTTTACGGCGGGGGCTTAAACAAGATTGAGCCGAGCGAACTCGCACGCATTTCCGCAACATCATTTGTCGAACTTTGGCCGGAGATCGCTTCTGATGCGAAGGCACAGGGAAAACTATTCGCATAATCCGTGTGCAAGTCCTGCCGTGACCCAATCGACGGGTCCAAGCTTAAGTCCGAATTTCGTTAATCGTCCGAATCGGTCTTCGACAAGTTCCCGTGCCGCCGCGCGAATCGGCGGGGCGGAGTTTACGCCCCCCAGCCGCGCCACCAAACGACCTCGCCGGGCCACTGCGGCCGACCAGGCTCAAGCGGCTCACGCTCTGGTGAGCGCGGTGATCGAGAGCGGCGAGGCATCGACGAACGAAGTGCATCGCCGGTACGAGCTGCCTCCGAATGTCGAACCGCGAGTGGGGGCTGTCACGACACGGCTGCTGGCCGAAGGTGTGCTTCGTCGCGTGGGCGACATTCACACTCGCCGATCGGTCGCACACGGCCGGCGCATCGGTCGCTACGTTGCGGTGGACGGCAATTGTGCTCGCCAGTACCGCGACACGCTCGCAACGGCTGTGGCCATCAATGCCAAACGCTCGCTGTCACATGCTGACAACGAGCGTTTCAAAATTGCCCGACCAGGATTCGAACCTGGACTAAGTGATTCAGAGTCACTCGTGCTACCGTTACACCATCAGGCAATGTTTCTCGGCGGGGCGGGAATATAGGTACGGGCCACATTGCTGCCAAGAGTGTCTGCGCGACGGAATGTTGGTGAAATCGTCACCGCGTACTGATGACCGGCAGCAGCGAAACGCTGTCGTCTTCCGGGATGAAGTAGGGGACCATCAGGCTGCTGAGTTGGCGCTTGAGCCGATCAACCATCTCTTGATGGATGCTTTGGTCGCTGATATTCGGTGAATTGGATGAGCGACCGGTGCTTCCTTGGCTGGTCGTTTTCCACAGGATGCGGTCGGTGCCGGATTGTTTCCAACCGATCTCCAATTGGTATTTGGTTTCGTTGACGGATTGGCCGGTGGGAGTCCCGCGAAAATCGAACGGCGTTCGTTTTTCGACAACTTGCAATTGGTCTCCCGTTTGTTCCTGGTATTTGAGGTACAGCACGGTCGGCTGATTCGCTGCGACCTTGATGCCGAAGCTTTTCATACGCTCGGCTAACGGCTGGCCCAGGACTTGAGCCATCTGATCGGCGGCCATGAACCGCAACGGGCCGGGGCTGAACTCCATGCTCACGCTGTTTCCGGGACGCAGCAATGCGGGTTGCGATTTGTCATTCATGATGTCCACCGCACGGCGAACCTTGTCCCAAGGAAACGGCACGCTGACTAGAAAATATTCGCGGTTCTTGGACTGCACTGGCACCAGCAATGTCTCTTGATCGAGCATGATCGGCGAGGCGTGCATCGCAAACAACGACTGCAACATCCACAGCGGATTACCAGTCTTACAGTCCAACATCAAATGGCCTTTGAGCAACCAGTGCTCGCCATCTGGCGTCCATTGAAATGAATCTGCTTGACCAATGAAGGCGATATCGTGTGAGTTGATTGGGATCGTCCCGTTTTGCACGATCTTCTTTTTGGCGACATCCCACTCCAGGATGGAAACGCCTTCCAAACCACCGCGATAGGTGGCGGCACGGGAGTTGTCCGGTGAGAACGCCAAGCCGTTGACTCTTCCCAACGCCCGGCGATCGGGCAGCGGCAACGTCGTCGGCTTGGGTTTCTTCTGACGGAGTGACACATAGCCCACCGTGTCCGAAGTGCAAAACAACAACTGCTCGCCATCGGAGCTCACTGACATGTTGTGGTGATCGAACGGGCCGAGGCCAAATGCGGAGAGTCCCTCGCCGGTGGTAGCGTCCCAAATCTGTACCGCGTTGTCGCGTGTGTCATTCCAACCGCTCCACACGACCATCAGCCGTGTCGCATCGAGAAAGCCCAGCCACACCAGCCGGGCGTCCCCTTTGCGTGCATCGAGTTCGACGGTTTGGTTCCGTTCGCCCGTCGAGAAGATGCCAATCGGAACGTTCTCTTGACTGCGATTGCGGTAGGCCACGAGTTTGCCGTCAGGGCTAATCGCGATGAAATCGCTGTGATCGATCTTGAACTCCAACGCCGCCACTTGTTCCGCAGTCTTCCAGTTCCAGACTTGCGAACCAACTAAAAGAAACTCACTGACGGTGATCGGCCGGATGATCGCCGTGTTACTCGACGGCAGAGGAATCACCACTCGCGGCTGATACGACTCGTCGGGATAGATGTGGAAGACTCCGGGGAATTCCGGCCGTTGATAGGTGTAAGACAACAGCGAACCGCGCCCGAATCCGGCGTTTGACAGTTCCGGAATTGCCCCCGACTTCTTCACGATCGGATTCGCAACAGGATTCGGATTGTTTTTGGCCACGAACGGAGCCGTCGCCGGCTCGTTGCCGTTGTTCAGAGCTGTTGGGCGAGCACCGCCGTTCGCGGCCATGTTGTTCGCACGAGGACTGCTCGGAATGCCGGTGGGAACGTTGCCGTTTGCCGGCAGGAGTTGTTGCACCGGAACGGCTCGCGGATCGCTGGGCATTCCAATTCGGAACGACAGTGCCGCAGCTTCCAACGACTTGAACGAGGCAGACGCCTCGCCGTACTGGCTGGCGACTTGCAGCTCGATCTTCATCCCGGCCAGGTACGCGAGATAAATGGACCGAGCTTCGGTCGCTCGGAAACTCTTTTCTTTTGGCGAAAAGATGCGTTGAAACTTCTGTCCGTTGATTGTCCCTCGGTCGTGAGTCGCACCGTGGAAAATATAGACGTCGAGTGTTTGAACTAACGCCAATGGGCGTTGTTGGGTGATGACTATCGGCTCGTAGTTCGGTTGATAGCGCGCGTCCTTTTTGAACTCCAACTCCAGCTTTTCGTCTCCGGCGGGAGATTGCCACGTGTACTTCACCGTGGGCACCACACCGTTGGTCTCGGAATACGAGACAGGCCACCCGCGAGGCGGACGAATCACATAGCCGTTGAGGTTGACCTCGTTGCCCAACATCGCCGCGACCACCGGGTCAGCAACCCATTCCGTCGATGAACCGGACAATCCACCCACCACGAACACAATGAGCACCACCACCAACACCGCTGCCGAAATTCCTCCGATCGCGATCCAGGGAGGCTGTTGTGTGTGCCGCGACGGACGCCGCTGCCGAGTACCGGACACTCGACGCACAGGTCGGTCTTCTGCTCCCCTCTCGACCAATTCGTCGATGACAGGAATGACGGTGCCGCAATCCCGGCAGCGGATTTTTTTACCCGCTTTCTCGTCGGAGAGACGAAAGACCGCGTCGCATTCCGAGCAGCGCACCGAGATCGCCATTCCAATCTCACTTTTTGTCATGCATCAATTTGGCGATGCCACCGACCACGAAGGCACCGATGAGAAACCCCAGCCGGATGACGCCACGCGAATGCAGCGGGCCATTGTTGAAGCCACCTGGAACCGTCGTTGTCACTTGGCCAAATTCATTTTTTTCGACACTCCAAAACACGCCGCAATGTGGGCAGCTTTGCCCGGCATGGGAAGTCATCGGAATCTCCTTGTTGCAGCTCAGGCATTTTTTGATGGCGATCGCCTGCTGGCCGAAGGAAGAAGCAAATCCTGGTGATGCCGTTGGAAGCAAGTTGGAACTCGGCCTGGAAGCTGGGGGCATGGTTGGCGCAAAAGGGGGTGCCACAGCGATTGGAATCGCAGGCGTCGTTGTGACGCTCGGCACAG
>JANNDA010000285.1:0-8592 GCA_031387195.1 Planctomyces sp.
CGAGCCACACGGTCGCGCGCGGCAACATCTGCCGAGGCAACAACGGAGCCGGCATTGCACTCGTCGGCGACCTCGATTCGCAGGGCAAGAAATGGAAGGCGTATCACTGGGTCATCGAGCAAAACACGCTCGCAAACAATCGCTGGGGCATCTACGCCAAGCACGCCGATTGGGTGACGCTGATCGGCAACGAGTACGCCGAGAACACCGTGCAGAACGTGTTACAGGACGGCGACGTGACACGCTTCGAGGAGCATTCCGAGCGAGTTGATCCGGCCGTCGCTCCGCCAGTCGTGCGACTGTCGGGGCCAACGTCTGTGAAGCTCGGCCAGTCGGCCACTTGGGACACTCTCGCCGCCGAAGAGTTTGCTCAACCGCTGCAGAAGCAGCCGCAGCAGGCGAACGCTGGCTCGAAGACGTTGACCTTCACTTGGGACGTCGGCGATGGCCGATTCCGTCAGGGCCAAGAGCTCACGCACACGTTTGACCGAGTCGGCTTTCATCGCATCGGGTTGAATATCTCGAACGGCGTCCGAACAGAGTTAGCTTGGCGCGATGTGTACGTCGCCCGCGACATGACGGAACTGGGAACCGAACGCGACTCGGCGAACTGGTCGATCGAAGATTTCAACGATCGCACTCGCAGCGAGAATCAAATCTCCAAAGCCGTCTTCACGGACGAACCGACGGACCGATTGATTGGCCAGTCGTCGTTGCGAGTCGTGATCCGACCGTATGCCGGCTTTCGCACGGCGCTGACTTATCCAAAATCGCGCGATGCGAACTGGCCGCTGGCCGGAAAAACGAAGCTCGTCTTCTGGATCAAAGCGATCAACGAAGACGTCACCGGCTGGCAAGGCGGCCCGTTCATCACGGTGCATGGCGACGGCGATCAGGCTTGTTACCTCGAACCGAAACCGGGCCTCGACCTGATGCGTCAGCTCGAACACAACGAAGCCCGCGAAGGCTGGCGCTTGATGGAGATCCCGCTGACGGGCAACGACCAATGGCAACTGGACGGCAACCTGCCAATCACAGCGCGAGCGATCTCGCTGGCCTTCGATTCGTGGGGAGGGCCGACGCTGCGATTTTGGATCGATGGTTTGGCATTCGAGTGACTGAACAAGACTTGAACGCCCCAAATCTCTGGACTTGGAGCGTTCAAAGTGCAATCACATCACCAGCAAGAACGAGTCGCTGGTGCCTGACAGGAATTCTGAAAAACTATTCGATGAACTGAACCGCAGGTTTGTCAGCGCATTATTCGAGTGGCTGGAAACGACGTGAGCGTCTCCTGTCAGTTGACAGAAGACGCTCTCCGTCGGATCGCAGGAGTTTCGTCCATCTTCTAATCATACCAGCCGAAAGATTTGGCCGAGCGAGTTCACAACCCAAGGCTGGCCGTCGCGGCTCACGGCGATGCGAACTCCACCACCACCTTGGTTCTGCCAAGTTGAACCATCCCACTTGTAGATGCCGAAGTCGCTGCCAGCACCTACTGGATTTGTGCCGATTGCCCAAATCGAACCATCTGCACCGGCAGCGATGTCCTTCGCTGCGCCACCAACCTGTTGCCAAGCTGCTGGAACCGGGGCTGGAGTTGCGAGGAAATTGAGGATTATCGCCTCGTTCGCGTCTACGAAGCCGTTCGCCTCGACCTCCATTGGGTTGTCCTCGTAATTGCCAACATTGGCTAACCCGCGGAAATACTTTTCACCATACTTGGCCAAGCTCTTGCCCGCTTCGTCGCGATACTGCCGAACATGGACAAGTTCGTGAGTGAGCAGCAGAACGCGATCCTCACGCGACATCTGGTTCGTTCCGACGCCACCGACCAGCCAGTCGGAATTGTCTCCCCCATCTAAAGTGGCATCACCGGTCCCACCAATCAGGGTGTCGTTCCCCGCCCCACCCAACAGTGAATCATTCCCGCCATTTCCTGTCAGCACATCGTTGCCGTCAACTCCCTGGATCAGATCACCCGCTTCTCCGCCAGTGATTTTGTCGTTGCCAGCTCCGCCATTGAGCACGGTCGGAATCAGGATGGCTTGTTGGCCGCCGGCTACGGCCAGGGAGATCGTGTCGTTTCCACTCCCTCCGTTGACTTCGATCTTCTTCACATCAGCGGAACTGATGGACGGTTTGGCTTGACCATTGACCAGAATCGAAAGTCCCCTCACCGAGATCTGCTGATTGGTTTGTTGAACGTTGATGGTGTCGTTGGCGGCGGTTCGCCGCTCGATATATGGACGCTGTCACGACCAGCGGCCCCGGTACGGGGTATGCCGCTGATATCGAGAAGATTCGGCGAATGAAGCAGGCACTGGGCAATACGCCTCTGGCCATCGCAAGCGGCATCACGCCGGAGAACATCGTCAATTACTTGCCACACGCGGACTGTTTCTTGGTCGCGACAGAAATCAGCCGCAACTTCACCGAACTCGACCCGGTGAAATGCGGTCCTTGGTTCAGCGAATCCGATCCTTCGAACGCTGAGCGAACGAATGCAGTCGGTGCTTGGCTGTGCTGGTTGCCCAATGCGAATTGATTGATCCGTCGCAGCTTACCGCCGCTTGTAGAGCTTGGGTGTTGGAGACGCCCCGACCATAATCCGGTTCTAAGTCGGGCCAACGCCAGCAACATGGTGCGAGGAACCAATGATGTCGAAGCGTGAGAGTGACTTGCAGCCGGGGTTCAACACGCTGGTTGAGTTTGAGCGGATTTTGGATCGCTTCGAAGCAGCGTGGCGACTTGTCGGCGTCGCGGCGCGAGTTGTTGGAGCCACTGGTCGATGAGCATGTGCGGCGGCATGACAACGATCCGGCGGTGAGTCTGGCGTCGATCAGCTCGGTGATTGATGCGGACATCGACTGGCAGAGTGTGGCGGATGTCGATGTTGCCGCGAGTCTTGCCCTTCGGCGGCTCACTCGGAATGCCCAGCGATCAGAGGGGGCGAGCGCAGCGGACCAGGGCGGAGCCACGGCCAGCGCCGATCGGTTCCGCGTGTTGCGACCGCACGCGCGCGGCGGGATTGGCGAGGTGTTCCTGGCCTTCGATCAGGAACTGAATCGGGAGGTCGCGCTCAAGGAAACTCAGTCGCGGCATGTCCAAGATGAATCGCATCGGGAACGGTTCGTGCGCGAAGCCGAGGTGACCGGTGGGTTGGAGCATCCGGGGATTGTGCCGATCTACTGCTTGGGCCATTACGGCGATGGCCGAATGCCAAAAATCCTCAACTGAACACAAACGCTTCAGCAAATACCGCCTGACACATAATTCCAGACAGGCCCCATCGAGCTGCGGTTTGTCGTGGGCTCGCAGGAAGTGAAGCAGACTCAGGGCCTCACGCTCCGCTCACAACTCCGGCTTTGGAGTGCTCCGTGTCAGCGGAGCTTTGGATTTGTCGCGGAGCGACTTTCTTGGGATGGCGTCGAATGCGAGCGATGCAGGAATCCAAAGGCTACGCCAAAGACCCAAAGCGGTGCTGACACACCGCACTCCAAAGTGATTGGACAGGTCCATCGGTCGTCGCGCGGCACGCAACCTGGAGCCAGCGATTGAAGGCTACGTCGGTTTGCAAAACGCCTTCACGTATTATCTGCGCGAGTTCCGTCCGACGTGCGTGTTCGTCCCGACGCCGACCGACCTGCATCCCGATCATCAGATCACGCACAACGAATTGCTCATCAGCCTGTTCCATGCGTCCGGCGACATCTGGCCGGAACTCGGCGCACCGCTGGCCGTTCCGCAACTCTTCGAGCTGGCGATCTACTGCGACTTCGCCGACGCTCCGAATCTGGAAGTCCGCGGCAACGACGATGTCTTTCAACACAAGCTGCGGAGCATCGAAGCGTACCGCTCGCAATTGCAGATCGCCTCGCTCGTGGACAGCATCCGCCAAGACGGCCCCTACGAGTATCTTCGCGACGTCCACTTCCGGCTGTACTCGTCGAAGAAGTACCGGCCGCTGTTCGCGGAGTAGGTCGTGTGAACGATTCCGGTCCAGCGCCGTCTGCAGCAACCGTTTTTAGCCAGCGCTTCAGTCTTGGCGTAGACCTTCGAGATCCGACCCAGGCGAGCCCTGATCGCGATGCACGTCGAGGAACTTGTTTAGGAGGTTCTGGGTGTTTCCTTTGAATCGGACCCAATCGGCGGCACCCGCTGGTCCGCCCATGCCGTCTTCAGCCCATGTAGGGTTGGTTGGAGGTTCTACGAAGTCATCGCATTGGTCGGGCGGAATGAAATAGTATTTCCGGCCCGAACAACCCACGCCTCCGAATGGTGGCAGCCAGCCGCTGCTGTCCGGGGACATAACCAATCCGACCCCATTCCTGTTGAATACCGCGAATCCTGCGACTATCGGCTGCCAGTTCAAGACGACCCAGCGCAGGGCACGGCTCTGGATCAAGAAGTTACGCTTGTGCGTCAGTGCAAGACTCTCTGCCTTGATGGGACCGTCAGAGTTCTCGACATGCGGATTGCATGAGTAGCACACAAAGACGACCGCCGTGTGGTCATTCTTTCGCCCGTGAACGTGGTGTTCGAGTAGGAGTCTGTCTGGCCCCGTCGGTAATAAGCATCGGGTACAGAAATCGAAACGCTTGGCATCTGAATGTTTTCGGTTGGACATGCTCCTCAAACCTCAATGAGCTCTCCGACATCCCATGCGTCTGGCTAACGACCAGATTAAGCCGCACGGACAAGCGGCGTGAATCATGACAGACGATCAACATAACAGAGACGCCCCGTGCGCCGCAGGTAGAACAGCTTGCTCTAAGCTCGCACATGGAGCGCGGTCACCTGCCGCCTCTTCGCAAGAGGGCTCCGAAAGCGGTTCGCAAATTGTCGCGAAAGAAGATCGAAGTCCGATCGTATGTCGGCGGCTTGGTCCAGTCGTTCGAGCGGAGGGCGGCGTAGCGGAGTTGCCGACCATTGTGTTTGCCCGCAGCGGCTGAGTTGTGCAACTCTGCAAACCGAGTCTTATTCCCGTTGAAAATGCAGTCCTCAAGCTCTTTGTAGACCGCCATCTCTGGCCGGATCACCGCTGCCAAGTTCCGCTTGAATTTCTCCGGATCGACGGATGTGGTGATGCCGCAGATGTTCTTGATTCTGTTGGTCTCGTCCTTCACGTCATCGTCATTGATATTGCCCACGAGCGCCGCGTAGGCCGTGTCGTCAAACGTAAGCCCCTCTGCGGAGCAGTACACTTCGAGGATCTCTCGATCGAACAGGTAGTTCTCGATCTCCCAACGCTTGAGCACGCGGTGGTTGGCAGCGTTGTTGCTCAGATATTGCTGCCGATCCGCCTCGGTTGTCTTCTTGCCTGAAGCGATATCCCGATCCTTCAGCAGGTAGATCTCCAAAGTCGGCAAAACTTTCGAAATGATGCTTACGGTAATCGCCATCCGCTGATCCAACTCGGTGTTGCCGCCGCTGGAGACGAACTGCGTGCCGGGATAAGCCTGCGCGAAGATAGTGTTCAGCACATCGGCGTCGAGGCCCCGCTCGTGGCCACCTTTCCCGGGGTCGGCGCGCCCCTCACAAAAAATGATCCGCCTTGGGCTTACGAGGCCAGCAAGGTCATCGAGCGCCGTTGCAAAAATCTCGCGCCACACTTTGAGTGAGGGCACAATCGGCTTCAGGGTCACGGGCTCGGCACCGAAGCGGATGCCTTCCTTGAAGTAGATCACTTGGCACTGGTCCCGGAGGGGTGGAACCGCTTGTAGCCGCTCTTCAGTTCTAGCTTCTTGGTTTTCATAGGGACTTGCTCACATTCGTTCACAGCGCAATTGGCTGGCTTGTTTTACCGAAGCGGCGAATTGAGCTTCGTCGAACTTGTCGTCCTCGTGGGTGTCGAGGTAGCGCACTTCATTTTGATTGGACTCGCCGGTGTTGCCAGTGCCGGAAGTGGGATCGGTCGTCCATCCAGCATCTGCCTCGGCGACCACTGACGCGCACCCCACCTGGGGCCTACTTCAATCGTTCGAGTTTGCCCTTTCGTTTCACGATGTTCTTGTAGACCCACTGGATCTCGATCGCCTTCTTGAGCCACCGCTGGAGATCGCTGGCCGCGATCTGATCATCGGAGGTGTACCGTGCTTCGGCGGCCTGGAAGCTCCCTTCGGGCTCAAGACCAGGCTCGTCGAAGGATTGGCCGCTCCAGAACAGAAGGCGGATGCAGTCCTTGAGCTTGCTATAGCCGACAATTGGATTTCCGTCCAAGAACCACACTGGGTGCCGGTGCCAGATCTTGTTCTCGGTGCGCGGCAGGTGTTGATCGATGGCCTTGGCGAGGGCGTCGCAGATCCGCTTGTCGCCGGTCGATTGCGACGCGTTGTAAGCGCGGATGTCCTTGTGAATGGTCATTGTGTTTATTCCAAGACCGCAGTGACTTCGAACGATCCTACTTCGCCGCAGGCTTCGGAGGCTCGACAGCGACGTCCGCTTCGGGCACCAACTCGATCTTTACGTCGGCTCCTTTGAGGTGCTTGTCGAAAAAGGTTTGAGTCAGCGCGTTGATGGCGGGCTTGCCAAACCCACCGCCGCCGTGACCGGAACCCGGCAGCGTTTGCAGCCAGACTTCAACTCCCTGCGCCTTCAAGGCGGCGGCGAACTCTTCGCTCTGAGCATACGGCACCAACGAATCGTGAGTGCCGTGCAGAATCAGCATCGGCGGGCTTTCCTTGCTGTCTCTGTTTTGAGTTGGCAAGTGACCTCCAGCTAAGGACCGGCGCTTCAACAATTGTCCCCTTTCGCTCCGCGAAAGGACGTTCTTTCGCGGACCGAAAGACGACATTCACTTCTTCTTGGCATCGAGATCATCCAGCAAATCCTTCGCCGCGTTGGCGGACTTCGGTTTGCCTTGAATCTCTTGCAGCTTGTCGGTCAGGCGGCGCTCGTCGCTCGAACCGGCGACGAATACGAGCGTGCCCCAGAGGTGCGGCTCGAGGCGGGCTTCCAGCGCTTCGTCGGTTGTGCCGTTGGCCAACTGGTTGCTCCAGTAGCGGCGGCGTTTCACCGTGAAGCCGTCTTCAGTGCTTAAGAGTCCCCAATCCATTTGCAACGGCATGCCCTCCTGGATGCGGAGACCGAGCGTCTTGAGCGGCACCGTCGCGTTCAGCACATAGCTGGTCTCCGACGGCGCGGTCAGCGACAGCTTCACTTCGGTCAGACGGACCACTCGATCAAACGCCGTTGTTCCACCGGCGGGAGTCGACGTCTCCCAGGCGTCCTGTTTCGCGGCTCCCTCAACGACCGGCTGATACAGCACGGCCTGCGGCTTGTTGTCGATGATGGTCAGCAAGAGACGCAGATCGCCGGCCGCAGGTTGCTGTCGCGCCGGATCGGCTTGCGGATCGGTCGAGAGCTGCAGATCGAGGCAGGCTCCGGTCTTGAAGTAGCGGTGAAAATCGACGCCCGAATTCCGCAGCGGCCCCTGACCTTCAACTGTCCAACGCAAATGCAGCAGCTTGGAGTCATAGCCCATCGCGAAGCGGACACCGTCCATTTCGCCGATCTCGCGCGGACCTTTTTCATCGACCGGCAGGCATTCGACAATCTTTGCCAAGCTCTTCACTTCGCGACGTGCTTGCTGGGCTTCCCAGTCGCGCACGCGACGAACGTCTTCGGACGTGATCGTGATGTCGCCGCCGAGCCGCTGGAATTTTTCGAGGCCATTCACCTCGATCAACGTGATCCAGTTGCCTCCTTGCACGAGGTAGTACTTGCCGTCGGAATCCGTCTTGGTGAAGAAGCCATGAAAATGTTCCTGACCCGCCGTCAGCCCAGTCAGCGATGTGCCGCGTTCGGCCGTCGGGAACGACGAGTTGCCGCGGACCTGCGGACTCAACGTGTGCTGGAGGATCGATCCCGCGAGCAGGCCGTCGGCCGTCCAAATTTTCCATTGCCCGTTGTTGGCATGGACGACGAAGAACTCGCCGAGATCGCCCGCAGTCGCCACTTCATGGCCGATCACACCGAACTCGTTGGTGACATAGCCCGGTGACCACGGAGGCAGCCACAATCCCGAAACACCGGAATGCTCGGTGCGGTAACTCCAGAGCTTGTCTCCGGTCGCCGAGTAGACCGCACTCTCCTGTGCCCGGCCTGATCCCTGCTGCACCGGTTCATCGGAGGCGGCGTGCAGACTGAGCAGCTTGCCGTCTTGCAGTTGATACAGCGCCGGAACTTTGAGCGGCAGCTTTTCAAAGACGGGAGTCCCGTTCGGCAGATACTTTTCGACTTGATACATCACCGAGCCGGCGCAGCAACGCAGATCGGAATTCAATCGACCGAGCCGCAGGTGCTGGTTGGCCAGCTTGGGTTCGAACGTGACTTCATCCGCGTCGGCTTGGCCGTCGCCGTTGCGGTCGGCCCACAAGAACGAGTAGTCGGCCAGCACCTTACCCGCGTCGAGCCGAGCCTGAATGGCACCGGTCTTCAGCGCGTCAAAGGCATTTGCTTCGCCGAACGCGGCCGCTTGCCGAACGGTGCCGGTCGCGTCGTCGTAGAGATAGACCACCGCAGCGGGCTGCGCGGGCTGATGCGATAGCGGAGCGGTTGCCAGATAGGTTCGCTGGTTGGCTCGAATCG
>JANNDA010000297.1:0-1729 GCA_031387195.1 Planctomyces sp.
ATGACCGACGACATCACCGATTAATCGCAGAAAACACCCAATGACGCGAGATCGTTTTTAGACTCCGTGAACGATTACAGTCAAATGGGAGATCCCGCATCTCTTCTATTCGGCCCAACACAGCCAGACATCTACGTTCTGTGGCGAAATCCAAAGCTTCGACGTTGCAGAGCTGGTGAAGTGTCTTCGTATAAGTTTTGCTCAACGACATGTTTGCGGCAATCAGTGTAGAAACCCGTAAATAAAAATATCACACCTAACAGAATCAACTCAGTGTTCCACTGCCAATCGGCTTTGTTTGTCGCCAAGCGGTACGCCGATGCGGAGCCCAAAGCAACCCCCAAATCTGCTGTGTATAAGAGATGAATATAGTCGCCCCACTCGTAAATATGTGACGCGCGAGCTTTGATTGAATGCGTAAATTCCCAACGTTTGAGCATCATTTCGTGAACGAGTTTCGGCATGACAAAGTTCCTGAACCATTCGCATTTCTCGGCAAAGATTCGGTGCCGGAGGAACTCGAATACAGGATTCGTCGCACTCCGATGGAGGGCGTAGATGATTGCACCACATATTAACGACCAAACGACAACTATCGACGAGTGGTCCTTGAGAAACGTGATGTCTTCGGAGTTCTGAAGACTTCCGCGTGAATAAAGAAAAGAGGCGACAAAGATTGCACCTGAGAGGAAGTGGCGGAAGACCACACCAAGGGTCAATGAACCGAACAACTTGTCGATCGTCTTTGGTGCATCAGCTTCCGTTACGTGTTCGGTTTTTGACATGATGGTTTCGACAAATCACCTAGAACTGAGGTCGGCCACGAGCGATCAATCAACGCTGCGGATGGGAATGTTTGCATGCAGACAACATCCCGCAAATGTGTTCGGAAATCAAGTTGAATAGTAGCAGTTTCTGTTTGCAAAGGCGTTCAATTGGATCGGCACTGGTCGGTCGGAACAGCTTGTTCTACTTCGCTAGCTAAGCCGCACGTGGCCCGGCTGCCTCTCCGAAACTGGACCATTCGAAAGGTCGTTCGGCGGAGGACTACTTCTTCGCCTCCCTCACCTTGATCGTGACCGGGCGGCTGGCCATGGAGACGAGTGTGTTGGGGCGGTCTTTCGCTTCCGGGGCTTTGTTGAACGGCACCTGCGCTTGGCCGAGGACTGACATCGTGTATTCGCCGGGACGAGTTCCCGCCTGCACGGTGATACGCAGCGTGACGTCGTTCGTGTTGGCTGCGATCGTGGTGTTCGGCAATTGGAAGTTGCCCTTGAATGACAGCGGGATGACGTTGATCGAGTTCGTGAACTCCGGCCAGTACCGCTTGGCTTGCAGCTTGAGTTCGATGGTCTTGCCCGCTTCCACCTCGATCTGATTTGGGATCAGTTCGAGCGAGTACGGAGCACGTTCGCGCACGGAGATGAGTTGTTCGCGAGTCGGTTGCTGCTGCTGAGATTGGCTTGGTTCCAGACGCGCGTGTAGGGCCGGACTTCGCGTCGCAGCGTCGTCTCACCGAACTTGGCGGTGGCGAACAATTTGATCGGGCCAGCGAAGTCAGCAGCGTTCTCGTCGGACCACAACACGAAGGTGACTTGCTGGTTGTCGGTCGTTGTCGGCGCGGCATGAACGCCGGGAGGTAAGCCTTCGGCAGTGATCGTGTACGGGCCGGTTTGCCCGTCAGCGAAGTGAGTCACGATGTCTAAGTAGGCCGTCGAACCTTTCCACA
>JANNDA010000908.1:0-2680 GCA_031387195.1 Planctomyces sp.
GCTTTGTATGCAGCATCTACTGGTTTTGGTGCAGGAGTTTATTATCCTGTATTTTGGAAAGCAACACGAGCCCGAAGAGCACACCCGTCAAAACGGCGATCCGAACGGGCACACTTGAAACGCTGCGGCTCAAACCTTCCGCCGACTTCGTTCCGCGACAATCGAAACTCCACAAATGTACAACACTCAGAATTGCCAGCGAATACGTACCATTCAAAAACGTTTCCAAGGACGCGAGATGTGCATGACCAAAGAGTCGCGGCATCAACACCAGTGACAACGCCGCAACGATTCCACCCACACGACCATACCACTTCGTCGCAATGGCTCCGATCAGAAAGACCGTCAGAGCGAATGCGATCGCGGAACCGAACCGAGCACAGTCCGTTACGAATACTGACGGATGATCCGTTAGCGGAAATAGCCAACTCGTCAAATCATGCCAGAAGCCCAACCACACTCGACCAAGAGGCGGATGATCGGGGTTGTAGTTTGATTCCGGCCCAAATATGTCGTTCAAACTTTCAGGAAGCAGCAAGACAATGTCGAGGGCATTCCTGATCGCGTTCCACTGATAGACTCCCATCTGTACGTTGAACGATTCATCCAGCGTGACTCCGGGCCCCTCAAACAAACCGGGATAATCTCCCGCAGCGTCAATCGTCAGCGAAACGGCCATCAGCGCTATCAACGCGACGATCAGCGAACCACTGAACTCACGCCACGATGATTGCCGCTCTTTGCCGCTCATATCCACGCCTCATGTTCTTGTCTGCCAGACCGAGTCTATGGCCGAGCAACAATGCACCGCCACTTCAGCCCAATCGAACTCACGGACCAAATTGGCGGTCAATGCAACACGATCATCACAGCGGTGTACCGAGAACAGTGCTTAGCTCTATCCTTCCACGATCAACATGATGGGATCGCTGTGCAGAAGCGGACAAACAATCGAATTGTGAACGGAGTCGTGAGATGTCGAACGTCGAGAAAAGTTATCACGATTTACTGGGCCTATTGCGCGACACCGCGTTGATGGGCTCATGCGCCAACGTCTTGGGCTGGGACGAGCAAACCAATTTGCCGCCAGCCGGTGGACAATATCGATCCGAACAACTGGCGTTGCTCGCGGGGTTAACACACGAACGAGCGACTTCGCCGCGAATCGGTGACTTGCTAGCGGAATTGGAGCAGAGCAGACAACTCGGTGATGCTGATTCGCCGATGGCAGTGAATGTTCGCGAGGCCCGCCATGCCTACGATCGATCCACAAAGTTGCCTCGATCGCTCGTTGAAGAACTGTCGCGGACGACAACTCTTGCCCAGCAAGCCTGGGTCTCAGCGAGACAAAAGTCAAATTTCTCCGAGTTTTTGCCGTGGCTTGAAAAGATTGTGGGACTCAAACGCCAACAGGCCGATGCGGTCGGATATGGCAACGGTGTTCCCTACGACGCGCTGCTAGATGAGTTTGAACCCGGTGCCTCAGCGGCCGAAACAGCAGCGATCTTCTCCCCGCTTCGGGAGGATCTAGTCAAGCTGGTCGCAGCGATTAAGGAGAGCTCTCGGCAGCCGGATGTCAGCCTGCTTAAGCGACATTTTCCGATCGAGGCTCAGAAAAAGTTCGCAGCAGAGGCGGCTCGGAAAATTGGTTTCGACTTTGAGGCCGGCCGACTGGATGTCGCAGCGCATCCATTTTGTACCGGCCTCGGACCGGGAGATTGTCGGCTAACAACTCGCTACAACGAACAACACTTCCCCGGAGCTTTTTTCGGCGTGCTCCACGAAGCTGGGCACGGACTTTACGAGCAAGGGGTCGATAGATCAGCGTTTGGCTCACCGATGGGTGAGACCGTTTCGCTCGGTATTCACGAATCGCAGTCGCGACTTTGGGAGAACTTTGTCGGACGCAGCCGCCCCTTCTGGCAACACTTTTTCGATCCTGCCCAGCAAGCATTTGCCGACTCGCTGGCTGATGCAAAACTAGGAGCTTGGTATGCGGCAATCAACGATGTACGACCATCGTTCATCCGCGTCGAGGCGGATGAGGTCACCTACAACCTACACATCATGCTCCGATTCGAGTTGGAGCAGCCACTCATTTCCGGCGACCTAAAGCCTGCTGATGTCCCACAGGTCTGGAACGAGACGTTTTCACGATACTTTGGAATTACTCCACCCGATGCGGCTCAAGGTTGTCTTCAAGACATCCATTGGAGCGCCGGGCTGATCGGCTACTTTCCGACATACTCGCTAGGCAACATGTACGCCGCACAGTTTTATGACGCAGCCCAACGAGACCTCGGAGACCTCTCCATTCAATTCGCAAGCGGCAATTTCCGGCCACTGCTCGATTGGCTCCGAAGAAATATCCACCACCGAGGGAAGCAACTCCGTGCCAACGACTTAGTCCAAGCCATCACCGGAAAACCGCTGTCCCACAACCCGCTCATCAATCATTTGCACCATAAGTTTGATGAACTCTACGAACTGACGTGACGAAGTTTTTAGAACGCGTTACCCACTCACTGCACTTTCCGATAACGGTCGGTTTGCGAGCTGGTCTGTTCAAGAGCGTGGCTCTCCGGGGAGAGTTCGGGTTGTCTAACGACCTGAACCGAGTCCGACGGAGAGCCACGGATGGCAGTCTATCGCGCGCCGAAGGAATGGACAGAGTGTGTGG
>JANNDA010000341.1:0-5766 GCA_031387195.1 Planctomyces sp.
TCGCGAAAGTGACTTTCAACGTCGAGGCCGCGCGCGGGCGAGCTTATCAAGCCGGACTGTTTCCCAATCCCTTGGTCGCGCTGACGTGGGATGAACTCGGTGACAAGACCGGCTCCAAAGGCGTCAACACGTTGCCGCTGGTCAGTCAAGAAATCGTCCTGGGCCGCAAGCTGAAGCTCAGCCGCGCCGCCGCTGAGCGTGAAATCGAGCAGGCCAGTTGGGGCGTGATGACCGAGCGCTACGCGATGCTGTCCGAAATCCGCACGGCGTATTTCGACGCGCTGGCATTGCAAGAACGAGTGCGACTGCTGCGTGACATTTGCCGATACGGTCGGGAGGTCACCAAGACCGTCCAAAGCCTGCGCAACGACGCCAATCAACTGGCGGACATCGACGTGTTGCCGGTTGAGGCGGAACTCGCTCGTTACGAAGCGGACGTCGAATCGGCTCAGGCGGAGAAGGCCGCAGCCTACAAACGGCTGGCCGCGTTGCTGGGCGTGCATCGGCTGGCGATCACCAAAGTCGCGGGCCACTTCGCGGATTATCCCTTCCCGGACTACGACTCCGAAAGCACGCCGCTGTATGTGCTCAGCGTGCATCCTGAAATCCAGACGGCGCAGTGGGGTGTCGAGAAGGCGAGGCTCGTCGTCCAGCGAGCCAAGGCCGAGCCGATTCCGAACCTCAGCGTCAATGGTGGCTACGTCCGCCAGAACCAAAACCGCTCCGACGACTACACGCTGGGTGTGAGCGCGTCGATTCCGTTGTGGAACCGGAATCAAGGCAACATTCGCGCGGCCGAAGCGGAACCCTGCGCTGCCATGCAGGAAGTCGGCCGAATCGAGAACGACCTGACCGAGCGAGTCGCATCGGCGCTGCGCGAGTTCGCGGCTGCTCGCAAGCGCGCCGAAAAATATCAGACCGTCGTTGAGAAGGCGGAAAAAGCTCAGAACATCGCCACCGAGGACGAGCCGCGAAACCTGCCGTCGTGCCACCCGCACCGGCGGCTGTTCGACAATGATTCTGGGAGTCGTAGTTTCGATGGAAGTTTTTCGATTGAACCGCAGGCGGCCGCCTTGCCACCCAATCGAAAATCAAAAATCAAAGAGGTTTCTCATGAAGACTCAACAAGTGCTCATCAGTTTCTCGCTTGTCGCCGGGCTGGCGACGGTCGCATGGTTCTCTCGCGACCAACTGAGTCGCTGGCTGACGCCGCATGTTCCGGCCGCGACGACTGAGAAACCGGCAGCACCGATCGCGGAAGCGAAGGTGCTCAAGCTCAGTCCGCAGGCTCGGAAGAATTTGGGGTTGGTCGCGAAAGTGGCGAAGCCTCAAACGTATTGGCGGACAATTCAAGTTCCCGGCTCGGTCATTGATCGGCCCGGCCATTCGGATCGTGGCGTGACCTCACCAGTCGTGGGAGCTGTCGTGCAAATCCATGCGTTCCCCGGTGACACGGTGAAGCCCGGAGACCGGCTTTTCACGCTGCGGCTCTTCAGCGAGTACCTGCAAAACACGCAGTCAGAACTCTTCAAGGCGACGCGCGAAACGGAATTGGTCAAAGAACAGCGAGTCCTGTTAGCAAAAGCGGCCAAGAGCGGCGCGATTCCAGAAGCGAGGATCATCGAACTCATCAACTGCGTCGGCAATCGGCGGCGATTCAGGCGTATCGCCAAGACTTGTTGACGCGCGGGCTCAAACCGGAGCAGATCGACGAAGTCACCCTACGTCGGCGACTTCAAAGAAGAGGCCCACGGCGAACATGGCCACGAATACAAGCACGACAAAAAATAATCACCCCGTCCAACGGCCTCGCGGTGTGGGTTATCTGCCGCGAAGACGAACGTGAGTGATGTTCTCGGAGGATTCGAGATGTCCAATTCGCGCAGAGCCGGACGACCATTGACCTATTCGCTCGCCCAACGCGCCGCGTTCGCCGAGATGATCCGCGAACACGGCGCTCGCGGCACTTGCGAGCATTAAGACGTTCCGATTTGTTTGCAAACCGTGCTCAAAATCGCTCGTGAGTTTCAAATTCCGTTGCAGAAGGGCCGCCGCCCGCGACGTGCCGCTTGAAAGCTGAGGCCCATTGTGACGAGTGCCGTGGTTCGATCCGTGATCTTGTTTATCGTCGCCGGTGTGTGCGAAATCGGCGGCGGCTGGCTCGTTTGGAAGTGGCTGCGCGACGGCCGACCCCGTTGGTGGGGTTTGGCCGGAGCCGTCGTGCTCATTCTGTACGGCATCATTCCCACCTTGCAGACGAGCCACTTCGGACGTGTGTACGCGGCCTACGGCGGTTTCTTCATCGTCCTGTCGCTGCTGTGGGGCTGGGGCTTCGATGGCGACCGACCGGACAAGGCGGATGTCATCGGCGCGACAATCGCGCTCGTCGGCGTCTGCCTGATGTACTACTGGCCGCGAGCGGTCGTGACGACGAACGTGTAAGCCATGCCCAATGGAATTCATCGCCCCGGACACCGTCTTCGCCGATGTCGGCGATTGGGTGAATGAGCCGAATGGTGCCACGACTGCCGACATCAATACTCTCAAGCAAGAGACCGGACAGGTCGGGGCGCGTTGCACTATTTGATTTGATGGTCGATATCGGCATTGCTCACAAAGACCAAGACCCCGCCGTCGCGGCTCGGCAGTCGCAACCATTGCCGCCGCCCCCTAGCCGGGATTATTCATGGTCCGAATGTAACCCGAAGCGTCAGCGAGGACATCGTCACGATTCGCCCTCGCTGACGCTTCGGGTTAGTTTCACACCCCAGCGATCTGCCGTAATGATTCCACGAAGTGACGGACTTCGGCGAGCGATGTCGTCGAGCCGACGCTGACCCGCAACGTTCCACCCGATGCGAGCGTCCCCAGCGAACGATGGGCTCCCGGAGCACAGTGCAAACCGGCGCGCGTCTGGATATCAAAATTCGCATCGAGGATCGCCGCGAGATCCTGTGGATCGAAATCATCCAACGTCAGGCTAAAAACACCCACCGTCTGCTCGTCTGCAACATCACAGTCGAAGAGGGTCACGCTTGGCAGGCCAGACAATTGATCGAGCAACGCTCGTCGCAAAAGTTGTTCGTGCTGTTGAATCGTTTCCACTCGCTTCTCTTGGACCCAAGACAAAGCAGCCTCCAGACCGAAGAGGCCGGGAACATTGTGATTCCCCGATTCAAACTTGTCGGGAAGCTGTTCGGGTTGACGAGCGTCTTCACTGGCGGAACCTGTTCCACCTTGCCGAATGCTCGCGACGTGCTGTTCGACTCCCGGCCGCAGATACAACAAACCGGTTCCGAGTGGGCCGAGCAAGCCTTTGTGTCCGGGACACGCCAGCAAATCGAGCGGCAGATCGCTGACGTTGATCGGTCGATGCCCGGCTGTTTGCGCGGCGTCTACGAGCATCAACGCGCCCGCTTGCTTCGCGATCATGCCGACGTCCTCAATCGGTTGCACGGTGCCGGTGACGTTCGAGGCGTGCTGCAACGCGATCATTCGCGTGTTCGGTCGCAGAGCCTCACGAAACTTTGTCGGTTCAACTCGCCCGTCGGACTCGGGCGCGATCAACGTAGTCTCGATTCCCAGCCGCTGGCGGAGTTCGCTCAATGGTCGCAAGACCGAGTTGTGTTCCAGTGTCGATGCGATGACGTGATCGCCGGCCTTCAGCGTTCCGTGCAGTGCGACATTCAAACTGTCGGTGCCGTTGAACGTGAACACGATCCGCTCGGACGATTCCGCACCGAGCAGATTCGCCGCGCGCATCCGGCATCGTGCAATGACTGAGTCCACTTCCGACGCAGCTCGAGTCGCCCCGCGCCCGGCGGCGACACCCAACTCACGGTGATACCGATCCATCGCCGCGAGCACCCCCTCCGGCTTCGGCCAACTGGTCGCCGCGTTGTCGAGATATGTGCGAGACATCGAGTTCATCAATTTGAAGGAGTCTGCCAATCGGCAAGTTGTAGTCCTGGAAGCCGCTCAAACTCACCCTCCCAGTGTCCGGCGATGCGGTCTAGCCAGTTGATGTAGTTCTCTGAAACAGCGACCTCGGCGGGGATTGACTCGATCGTCACTCGCATGGGACGCTCTGCCTCGGCTGAGCCAACCGGAACCACAATCCGCAACATACCGTCCACTCCGACACGAGATCGCAAAACGATCGGACTCATGACATATCTCCTTCTTTCTCAACCGCCAATCGAATACATCGGACGATCCGGCTGAATGAACTTCGCGGTGTTGATCTGGTGGCCTTCCCACTTAGCGGCGACGGATGCTCGCACCGCGTCGGCGATTTCGGCATCGGTTCCGCCACCGCGAAGCAGACCGCGGATGTCCGTTTCTTCGAGGCTAAAGAGGCAGTTGCGGACCTTGCCGTCCGCCGTAATGCGGAAGCGGTCGCAGCTCATGCAGAATGGCTGACTGACCGAGGCGATGAATCCGATCCGACCGACGCCGTCTTGGAACATAAACTCGGTGGCCGGAGCGTGCGGGTTTTGATCGGGAATCGGAATCAACGGCATGATCTCCGCCGACAGTCGCTCGATGATTTCGTGAGCGAACAAGACTTTGTCTCGCTCCCAAGCGTTATCGGCATCGAGCGGCATGAACTCGATGAAGCGGATCTCCGCGCCGGTTTCGCGAGCGAATTTGCCGAACGGGACGATCTCGGTTTCGGTCATCCCACGCACCGAAACCGCGTTGATTTTGACGGGATCAAAACCGACTCGCTGAGCCGCCTGAATTCCCGCGAGGACGTTTTCGTAGCCTTCACGGCGCGTGATCTCTGTGAACTTCACGGGGTCGAGCGCGTCGAGCGACACGTTGATGCGACGCAAACCGGCGTCCCATAACTCTTGAGCTTGCTCGGCCAGCAAGATGCCGTTGGTGGTGATGCCGATGTCGTGGATGCCGTCGATGGCGGCGATCTTCGCGACCAACTTGCTCAGATCCTTGCGAACGAGCGGCTCGCCACCGGTCAGCCGGACTTTATTGACCCCCAAGCCGACGCAGATGCGCACGAAGCGTTCCATCTCTTCAAACGACATCAAATCCGCTCGCGGCATGAACTGCACGTTTTCAGCCGGCATGCAATAAAAACAGCGAATGTTGCAGCGATCGGTGACGCTGATTCGCAGGTTGTTGTGGACTCGGCCGAAGGAATCGACCAGCGGTTCGGACATGATGTTGATTCTTCCGTAGTGCAAGCTTCCAGCTTGGCACTGAGAGTTTTCTTAGCGGAGACTTCTTGTCGAAATCATCTTGGTGGCCATTGCGTCGTGAATCGTATTTTGAGTTGCAAGCTGGAAGCTTGCACTACGGGTGGACCCACTCAGTCGATCCGTCGCTCCAGTTTTCTTTCTTCCAGATCGGGACGACCTCTTTCAAACGGTCGATCAAATACCGTCCCGCGTCAAACGCTTGATGCCGATGCGGGCAACTCACCGCGACCGCCACGCTGATATCGCCGAGTTCCAAATGCCCCAGACGGTGAATGATACCCGCCTCAATGACCGGCCAGCGAGACCGGGCTTCGGCTTCAAGCTCTCGCAGCTTGGCCTCGGCCATTTCCGGGTAGCCATCGTAGTCGAGCGCCACCGTTTGTCGGCCCTCGGTCATCTCCCGCACGGTGCCGAGGAAGAGCACGACCGCTCCGGCTTGATTCGAGCGAATCGATTCCGTCAGCGCGGTGAAGTCGATGGGGGTGTGAGTGAGTTGGATCATGATGAGAAACTTCGTGTCGCGGTAAGCTCGCAGGTACGTAGC
>JANNDA010000354.1:0-1919 GCA_031387195.1 Planctomyces sp.
GCTGACCTCAGCGATGTACCACTTCAGTTCCGGAGCCTTCAGGTCTTCCCGCAACCGCGCGACGAGCTTCGTCAGCCCGTCGGCGTATTGCTTGTAGAGATTGCGGTCGAGCATGTCGTTCTCCCCCTGATGCCACATGACCGCTTCGAGCCGATAACGAATGCCGCGTTTGTCCAACTCGTCGAGCGACTCGCGAATGAGCTTGATTGTTCGCGGGTAGAGCTTCTGCCCCTTGTCCGGCGCATCGGGATTCCAATCAAACGCGATGGTCGTCCCTCCCACCGCCGACTTGATGATGGCGATCGGGAATTGAACCTGCTGCCGGACTCGTCGAGCAAACGTCACTTCCGGCCCGAACGATCGCAGCGGCTTCAGCGGAACCCAACCTTTAGAGGCTTCATCACCATTGCCCAACAGGTACGAATAGAGGACGTCGCTCTGCGGCTCGCCCGCACCCTTGAAGTTCGGGTAGTCGTCGATGCGATCCGCATGCGCGTCCGCTCCAACCATGTTGGACTGACCGGCGAACAGGAAGACGCGCGTGACCTCGTCGGCCAATGCGGAACCAATTGTGATGAAGGCCAACGCCACCAACGTCAGTGCTGTCACGATCGCTTTTTGAAAAAAAAGATTCACGGCGTTCCTCATCCAATGGTCGGACATTCGTTCGACATCAGCGACTTCTCTGAAAACTCAAATCTCTCCGAGTTGAGCAACCAATCGTGACGCTATTTGTAGAAGCTGGGCTTTCTCGGCACGATGTTGAGCTTCTTGTAGGCGAAGCCGCTGTCGGGTGGGTTGTAGTCGCCAACAAGATCCATGCAGGAGTTGTCTTTGATGTCGGCTTCCATCTGTAAGCACCAGTAAGCCGCATTCACGGTCAGGCGGCGAAGCCCTTCACTTTGAAAATCCTGCGCACTTCCCATCGTGACATGGAAGACTCGCGCGGTCTGCCCGGTCCAGGTTTTCACCCAGGCCACCGGTAGCGGAATCAGTTCGGGATTCACCGCGTCATCGTGTTTGCGACCCATCAGCGGCTGGCCGTCCACCAGCGGCAGACAGCCTTCGGGGAGGCTGCCACCTTCCTTGTAGGTGCGATAGACATCCGAGGTGCCCCAGAGGTCTTTGACCCCTTTCAGGGCGGGGTGAGTTTTGTTCTGCTCGACGATGATTCCGCGAGTGGAATCTTGCTGCCAGCGGCCATGATGATTTCGGAATGAACCACCCAGCACGCTTTCACCGAAGTCGATCTTCTTGCCATCCTTTTGGTAGTCGAAGCCAATAAAGCCGTGGTTTGAGGTGCGGATACCGATGATCGGTTTCCCGGAATCCAGGTAGTTGTAGATGTACTTCAATTGCTCATGCGGCAGCGAAATCAGTCGGCTGAACAAGATGACGAGATCGCACTTCTCCAAATGCTCGAGGCCGGGAATGTTGTGAGTGACCGTCTTGTCTTCCCAGCGAAGTTTTTGTGTGGGATCGACGTCGTTGTCCTTGTTCAAACTGAACAGGACGGTGCAGTGAAACCCATGATGCTTGGCCAGGAGCCTCGCCAGCATCGGCATCGAGTACTCGCTGCGGTATTCCTGATCCGCCGCGATCAGGACGATGTGCTTGCCGGCTCCCGGTCCCTTGTCGCCGGAATACGTCAGCCAAAGTGGACTCTCGGGAACCGGATGCTCGGCGGCGTTCAATCGGTGGTGATTCCCTTGAAGTGTGATCAACGCGCCCAGAACGAAAGCAAACAGGACGAAGAGACGGGTCATTGGTTTCATTGGCGATGTTTCCAGTGGGATAGGCTTCCAATCACAGTCCCATCAGCCGGAACGCGCTAGCGTCCGGTTCGAACGTTGTTGGATTCTCGAACCGGACGCTAGCGCGTTCCGACTGATGGTCTGAAGTGGAACCTCGCTGGGTTA
>JANNDA010000914.1:0-12979 GCA_031387195.1 Planctomyces sp.
CTAACGCCGCCCCGCTCGCCTGTCAAAGGTTCTGATCCGAACTTGTTGGCCGACTCGGAGGCAAAGCCGGATGACCTCACTGAACGCAAACCAGCAACAGTGCTCGCCCGATTGCAAACCGGTGCGCCCTATTTGGTCGCAAGCCATTTTGGCAAAGGGCAAGTCCTGTTGCTGACTGCTCCGCTGGATGTTGATTGGTGCTCGCTGCCCGCGAAACCTGATTACGTCCCGTTCGTGCATGAGATCTTGTTTCAGTTGGCCTCACGCCGCGGAGACCGCAATGTAAAAGTCGGTGAAGCGCTGGTTTGTCCGCTCACCGAGAATGCGAAGATCGGTGAGTTCGTCTTTGAAAGTCCAGATGCCAAGCCGCATCTGGCGAAGCTCAGCGGTGACGAGACCATGCCGCTGGCGGTGCTCAATGACACGGTCTTGCCAGGGGTTTACGTCCTCCGTCGTAAAGAGCCAGCGGACGAAGCTCTGCTCGCAGGAAAAGAAGATGCGGCCAAGAAACCGCCCGAATCAGGCAAAGTTTTGAAGCCGATGGCTCTTGGTCCGAACCGCGAGTTGTTCGTCGTCAACGCGGATCGCGCAGAATCAAATCTGACTCCGCTGACCGACGAGCAGGTCGCCACACTGACGGCTGACGAGCGAATGCGGTTCATCCACGAAGCGCGAGATATTCAACTCGCCGCCTCAAACGAACTCCCGCGTCATGAGCTGTGGCAACTGCTGCTGTTGGCTTTCTTGGGATTGTTGATCTTTGAAGTGTTGATGACTCGCCGCTTGGTCAAAGGTGGGCACGTTGATACGGACTCGGAGCAGTGAACGATGATGCATTCAATCACGATCAAAGTGCTGAGTTGGCTCATCGTGTCATTGCGGGCGGTCGCGTGGGCTCCGATCACGGTCTTCAGCTTTCATGTCTTCGCGATGCTCGTCCTCAACATTTACGCATGGCTGCCGGACTTCGATGTCCCGATGCACTTTGTCGGTGGCGTGGCGATCGCTTACTTCTTCGGCGGCTGTTATCGCACGGCGCTGGCGTTTGAGTTTTTGGGACAACCCGCGAAGGTCGTGTACGCGGTCCTGGTCATCGGGATGACTGCGCTGGCCGCAGTGATATGGGAGTTTGCCGAGTTCATCGCCGACCGAACGCTGGGGATGCACACGCAGCCGGGCTTGGCTGACACGCTGCTCGACTTGCTGATGGGTCTGCTGGGCGGCATTGTGTTCTTGGCGTTGCATTACCGACGTTGGCCGTAAGCACTTGGTGCGGCGAAGCCGCAAGTACGTAGCCATCACGCTCCGCGTGATGAGCCGGATGCTTCCCAATGCTCTGTAAAGCGATCGGCTCATCACGCGGAGCGTGATGGCTACGTAAAGCCGCATCCTTGCAATGACATTCTCAACGTCCCTCTCACAGGAGCTTCCTCATGGATCTGCAAAACACTCCGCTCGCGATTGAATTCTTTGAACATGTGATGGCGAACCCCGCCACGATGGTCGCTTTCTTGGAGGGACCAGCCGCAGCAGCAGACGGAACCATCTATTTCAGCGACATCATCAACAATCGGATCATGAAGTTCGATCCGCGAACGAAGACTCGATCCGTCTGGCGTCAGCCGAGCGGTCGGACAAACGGCTTGTTGTTCGATGGGGAGGGGCGACTCCTGGCGTGCGAAGGAAATGAATTCAGCCCGAATGACGGCAACCGTCGGATCACCCGAACGGACATGAGCACCGGCAAGGTCGAGGTGCTGACCGATCGCTTCGAGGGGAAGCGCTACAACTCGCCGAACGATATCGCCGCTCGATCGAACGGGCAGATTTTTTTCACCGACCCGTGTTACGACGATCGGACCACGATGGAGTTAGATCACGACTCGGTTTACCGCATCGACACAGATGGCTCGATCCATCGCATCCTCACACAACCGGCGATCCAGCGGCCGAACGGGATCGCACTCAGTCCCGATGAGCGGACGCTGTACCTCGTCGATAGTTGCCCGGTGATTGGCGGCCATCGAAAGATCTGGGCGTTCGATCTGTCGGAGAGTGGCATGCCCAGCAATCAGCGGATCGTGTTCGACTTCGCTCCCGGCCGAGGCGGTGACGGCATGGCAGTCGATCAACAAGGGAATTTGTATGTCGCCGCCGGCATCTCGCATCAACGCGGACCGCACGAATCGACCGACGTCCCACCCGGCATTTGGATCATCCGACCCGACGGCAAACTGCTGGGCCGACTACCGATCCCCGAAGACGTGATCACCAACGTGACTTTTGGCGGCGACGATTTGCGAACGCTGTATGTCACCGCCGGCAAGACACTCTTCACCGCGAGGACGACAATCCCCGGTTGGGTTGTGCATCGCCTGCCTGTGTGAAGACCTTAGTAGCGATCCAAGAACAACTCGTGTTTTTGTAGGACGGGCACTCCTGCCCGTCGTCTGCCTCTCGACGGGCAAGAGTGCCCGTCCTACGAACTTGTTCTTGGACTGACATAAAAAAGCCCGGCTTCTTCAGTGAAGCCGGGCTTTTGATTTCATCGAAGCGGCATGAGATTAAGCCGCGTCGTATTCCGAAATGCGGTTGCTGGGAGCGAACGGGAGCAAAATTGCGTCGTCCTCGTGCAGTCCAAAACGCATCACGTACGCGGCCTCATCGGTGTCGTCGTAGTGGCTGCGGAGAACCAGGACCGCTTTGAAACCCATCTTTTTGAAGAAGAGCTGAGCGGGGAGATTCGACTCACGAACTTCCAAGACGATCTCTTGCCGACGTTGCTGAGACAGCTTATCGACCAGTTTTTCGATCATCTGCGCGCCAATGTTCTGGCGGCGGAATTCGGGATCGACGGCAAAGTTCAGAACATGCAGCTTCGCTTTGTGAAGCTCATAGATCATGAAGCCGACGATCCGGTGGTTACATTCGGCGACCATGCCGATGCAGTTCCGTTGGCGGAGACAGCAGAGGAAGTCTTCTTCGGTCCATGCGAACTCGAAGCTTTGACCCTCGATCTCCAGAACCTCCGGCATGTCACGCCGGATCAACCAACGAATCTGAACCTTTAACGCGGTTTGCTGGGTTTGAGTCCAACTCACAATGGCCTCCTTGCCATAGCGAATCGATGCACGGGTTCCCGGTTCAAACCGGGGGTAGGGGGCGGACAATATCAAAGGTTGGAGAAATGAGACAAGGGGGATCGCCTGATGTTTTTTCAGAATTTATGCTTCTGCCTTCGGAGATTGAAACACGATTGCTATTAGACTCACGCCTCGAACTCCACACGCCCTCGCTTTTTTGACGAACAGTTCTGCATGACTCAAACTGCCACATCACTCCGCTCTGTTGCGGCTCTCTCCATGCTGACGCTGTGTCAGATGGGGCTGCAATTTGCCTTCCAAATATTGTTGGCAAGGCAATTCGGAGCTCGATCGGAGATGGATGCATTCTTTGCGGCGTTGACCTTTCCGATGGTCGTCAGCGGTTTGCTGGCAGGATCAATGGGCTCGGTGTTCGTGCCGGTTTACCTCGAAACGAAGCAGCGATCCGGAGAAACCGCAGCGTGGACAATGGCGGTCCAAGTCACCTGTTGGATGTTTTTAGTGACGGTCCTGCTGTGGCAGTCGGCCACGTATTTCGCCGAACCCTGGATGCGAGCACTGCATCCACATTTTGATGACGAGCAGATTTGGAAAACCGAAGAATTGTTGCGCACGTTGTCGAGCTTGATGATCTGGAACACTCTGGGGGGATTGGCTCGCGCGTGGAACCATTGTTTGGGCCGCTTTGCAATCACGGGGATCGCAGCGGTTGTGGGAAATGCCGTGACGCTAGGAATCGTTTTCTGGCGAGCGAAAGCCGATGGGATTGATGCCGTCGCTCAAGCGGTCAGCATCGGAGCCGTCGTGAGCTTTGCGATGCAGATGCCTTGGGTCAGCATCTTCTCACGAGGTTGGCCGGTGACGATCGAATCACAGACGGCAGTGAGACGATGTTTTGTCCTGATGTTACCGTTGGTCATCGGACTCGCGTGTAATCAGTGCGATCCACTGCTGGACCAATACTTGGTCCCCGCATTGCCCGGTAATGTAGCTCACCTGGGATTTGCCACGCGACTGGCTGCGGCCGTGATGACGCTGGCGACAGGCGGGCTGGCCGTCGTCGCGTTTCCTGCTTTGGCACGACATGCCGCCGAACGTGACAACGACAAGCTCCGTGTTGAGATCGCGGGAGCCTTGAGATTTCTGGTGTTGCTGTTGGTGCCGATCGTCGTCGCTTTAGTTTGGTTCGCCGGGCCGTTGATTCGAGATCTGTTGCAACGCGGACACTTCCTCGCCGACGACACGCGCATGGTGGCCAGTGTACTGACGATGTTATGCGGGATGATTGTCGGCGGGAGCGTGGGTGAGATCGCTGCGAAAGTGTTTTACTCCGGACAGAACACACGCACGCCGGTCATCGTCGGGTTGATTGGCTTTTCGATCGGCGTGGCATTGAAGCTGATGTGGTATCGGCCTTGGGGAATCGCCGGGTTGGCGACGGCGACTTCGGTGTATTACGTCTTCAATGCCGTTGTGCTGTTAGCGCTGATTACTTGGCGGCTGGGTTGGGGAATCTTTCGTGGAGTCTTCGGCACCTTGATTCGGACGGGAATCGGCTCTGCCGCAGCAGCAGGCGTGGGGACTTATGTCTTAAAGACGGCGATCCCGTTTCCGTCACTGATCGGCGGACTGGCCGGAGGCGTGACGTTGCTGATCGTGCTCGTTGTGTTGCGCGATGAGGTGGCTTGGCGCGCGGTGCGGATGCTGATCCCCGCTCGCACGCGGGAGCCGCTATCGTGAGCGAGGCTCCGCATACTGAGGCGATCACCTGGGAGACGACTGCTTGTCCGTTATGTGGCGAGAGTCGGTCCCAAGCAGTCTGTGCGGGAACCGATTTGCTTTACGGCTGCCCGGGTGAATTCACACTCGCGCGATGCGACGGCTGCGGGCATGTCTTCTTGAATCCTCGACCAACGCGTGAGTCGATCGGCCGCTATTATCCCAGCGATTATGGACCATTTCGCAGAGATAACGATGCCGGCGAGCAGGGTGGCGTTAGCCCCCCGGTGCATTCGCCACAGAACCGGGGGGCTGACGCCGCCCCGCTCGCCTGCTCACGCATTTTCCAACTTTCGCCGCGTTCGTGGCGTTGGTTGAAGCGACTGGTGCTATGGTGGATCGATTCCCGTGCGGCACCGATCCCGAAATCTGAGATTTCAAATCTGAAATTTCAAAGACCGCAACGAGCGTTGGAACTGGGCTGCGCACACGGCTCGTTCCTGGAGCAATTGCGACTACGTGGCTGGAACTGCGTTGGTGTCGAACCGGCTGCTGAGGTCGCGGCACATGCTGTGGCACACGGATTCGACGTGCGGACAGGCTCGCTGGAAGATGCCGTCCGCAGCGACACCGAGTCCTTCGCTCCGTCCAGCTTCGATGCCGTCTTTGCCTGGATGGTGGTGGAACATCTCCACGATCCGGTCTCGACGCTGAAGCTCGCTCGTGAGTTACTTGCTCCGGGCGGTCGCTTGTTACTGAGCGTTCCTAACGACGGGTGTTGGGAACCCTCATTCTTCGGCCGCTGTTGGTATGCGTTGCAGTTGCCGACCCATCTCCAACATTTTCGTCCGGCCACTTTGCGCCAACTGTTGGAGGCCAGCGGCTTTGAGCTGATCGAGCTGATCCATCAGCGCAACGTCAACAATTTGGTCGGTTCAGTCGGCCTATGGTTGCGAACGAAGTTTCCCCGCTGGTCACTCGGCGAACGATTGATTCGTTGGACCGACAACCCCTCGGCCCTCGGACTCTGCCTGCTTGCTCCGCTGTCGCGCTGTTTGGCGATGCTCCGACAAAGCGGGAGATTGACGGTCGTTGCTCGACGCCCACTTCAGTCTTAAGAACCTGCTCAAGAACAACACGGTCGTTTCGTAGGACGGGCACTCCTGCCCGTCGTCTGGAAATCGACGGGCAGGAGTGCCCGTCCTACGAACTTACTCTTGGACAGTTTCAAGGTGGACGAGACAGGACAACAAAAAAGGCGTCCGCGACAACTCGTGTTGTCACGGACGCCTGGTCGTGCCCTGAAATTCTGACGTCAACGAAAGATTGAACGGTCGAAATCTCTTACGGCACCGCCAAAAAGTCGGACTCCTCGTAGAAGATCACAAAGGGACTGATCGTGAAGCTAAACGTGAATTCGTTGACGTCACGAACATCAAAGGTCGTACCGAGTCCTTGCGTGGAATCCATCGCGTGGAGAATCACGCGAGCCGTTTCTCGATCTTGATCGTCCGTGTCGATCACCACGACATCGACTCCGTTCTGACCTTTGACGACATCCTCTCCCGCGCCGCCGATGACTGTGTCATTTCCGGCTCCGCCGTAGTTGTAATCGTCTCCCGCATCACCCAACAGAAGATCGTTACCAGCCTGCCCTGTCGTCGTGTCGCTCCCTTCACCGCCGGAAATCGTGTCGTTGTCATTTCCGCCCAGCAGGTAGTCATCTTCACCCTCGCCACCCAAGTAGTCGTTGCCAGCGCCGCCAAAGATCGTGTCTTCGCCTGCACCACCCAGCAATATGTCGGCACCAGCCTCTTTATCACTACCGGTACCAGCTTGGTTCGCACTTCCGATCAAGTCGTCGCCGGCTAATCCCAGAACCGTGTCGTTACCGCTGTTCCCAAACAGTGTGTCTCTGCCAGCGTTGTTACTGCCATAAATCCGATCGTTGCCGGAACCGCCATCGACACAGACCACGACGTCGCTCCCCTGCGCGTCGATCGTGTCCTTGCCTCCGCCGGCTGTGACCTTGGCACTGGTCAGCATTGAAAAGACTGATCCGTCCAAATTCAGAACCACACTGTTCTCGTTGCTCGCCGACGACGTCGATGACGAATTGCTGCAGTTGATGACCAACGTTTTGATCGCTGAGGCCAGGATTGTGGTCAGAGTATTCGGGGAGCCATTGACCGCGTAGGTGAGGTTGGTCCCATTATCGTCGATGACGAGATCCTCGCCGCTGGTGGCGGTGATCGTGACTCCGCCCGTGCCCGAGTTCACCGTCGGCGTACCGACCGACAGCAGGCAGCGTGGCTCCAATGTTTCCAACGAGGACAAGAAACAGCGTCGCTTCGACGACCGTCGTGAGAACAACGCCAACAACTGTGTTTTGGCCCGGAATAACATGCTTGTCGCCTTTTGAATCGGGGTGGGAACATTGTCCGATTTGTCAGCATAACTGACATAAGTGCGTAGCATCCTATTTTGAACACCCTCCAATTCAACCCAGTCGGTATCCCTTTCCACGAAAATCCCACGAAAGCGTTACCAACGCTGTTGTAACTGGACTGAAAGCCAAGCCTAAAAAACAAAATCGGCGTCCGCGAAGAACTCGCGAACGCCGATTCGGGAATGTAGAGCACCCCACGTTTGGGGGATGAGGTGCTCCGTCACCAGGTTTGACTTGGACTTAAACCACGAGATCAGCGATCGAGTCGAAATCGCTGAAATCGAATCCCACGTAGTTGAGATCCTTGGTTTCCTTCTTCTCCGAGGTTGGCCCGATCACCACGTCACCGGCATCTTTACCTGACCCGCTGCCGCCTTGGACGAGGTCTGTTCCGACTTGGCCATCGACCGAGTCATCTCCGTTACCACCGCTGAGTACGTCGTTGCCAGCTCCACCCTTCAGTGTGTCGTTGTCCTCGCCACCGATGAGGATGTCGCTGCCAGCGCCGCCGTCCATGCTGTCGAGGCCGATGTCCCCTTCCATGCGGTCATTGCCTCCTTGGCCAAACATCTTGTCATCGCCGTTGCCACCATTCATCGTGTCGTAGCCTTCGCCACCGTACATGATGTCGTTGTCATTGCCGCCAAGGATCTTGTCGTTCCCCGCTTGGCCGTTGACCGTGTCGTCGCCGTCTTGACCGTTGATGCGGTCGTCGTTGTTTCCGCCGTTGATGAGGTCGTTGCCCGCGCCACCAATCAGCAGGTCGCGTTGGTTGCCACCTTCCAAGTGATCTTCGTCGCCACCGCCATCGCAGGTGTCGTTGCCATCACCGCCGTCGAGCAAGTCGTCGCCGTCATTTCCGGTGAGCAGATCGTCGCCCGAATTGCCGCGAACCACATCGTTGTCACCTTCGCCAGCGAGCTGATCGTTGCCACCGCCACCGAGGATCGAATCGTTGCCAGCACCACCGCGAATGACGTCGTTCCCCCCGTTGCCGTTGAGGTGATCCCCGAAAATGCTTCCCGTGATGGTGTCATTTCCCGATCCACCAGCAACGGTGACGTACCCCAACGCAACGTACTCACCCGTATTGGCCGTCACGTCCGTCAAATCGACGGTGTGATTGAATTTTCCGGTCGCGTTGATGACCAAGTTCTCGACGATGGACGCTGGCAGATCGACTTCAGCAGTTCCTTCATCATTATCGTCGTCATAAGTGACGACCGTGCCGTTAAGGGCCACAGCAAAAATCAACCCCGTGTCTTGCACGGTGAGTGCGACATCGTCAGGCACGTCATCCGTCAGGTCTGTCGGCGTTCCGCCGTCATCTCCATCGGCAGTGATCGTTAGCGTGTTCGTCGCCGTGTTGTACGAGGTGACGGCTGCCGGAACGACGCGCGCTTCCAAGGTTTCCAAACGGTTGGCACTGTTGCGAATTGATCGGCGTTGTGAACCGAGCAACTCATTCCAAGACTTCTTAAGCATGATGATCCCCCAAAATCTGGTAACGAAATTCCCCTAAATCGTTTTGAGGTGGCTCGTGCCCCTCACGCCACAAAGTTACCCGCGCGTTGCCGCGAGGCAATTTTTTGCGACGACATATTTCGTGGTTGGCGTGGCCTGCGGATTCACATCCCAACGGACTCATGTGACCGACGTCAATTGGGACGTGCGACGTTTTTTCGGTGATTTTCACTCAAGTGCCGCGAGCACTAACATCCGGTATGCGTATCGCGTTTCTGACCTCCGGCCGTTTTGTTCCCAGCAGCCGCTTTCGTGTGTTGGCCTTCGTGCCGCATTTGCAGCGACTCGGCCACGAATGCCTCGTCTTACCCAGCCGGCCAGAAAAGTACGCCTCGCTGCCGCTGATCGGGTTCCGATTGAGCGGCCTGGCAAAACGCTGGAATCGGCGGCGGGATCTGGCGGCATTGAAACGCTGGTCGCCTGATGTGGTTGTTCTGGAGCGGGAACTCTTCAGCGATGCGACCGTCGATTTCGAGCAAGCGCTTCGCCAAATCGCCAAACGGCTGGTACTGGATATCGATGACGGACTCTTCGTACTCAACCGCCACAAGTTTGAGGTGCTCTGTGGCCTCAGCGATCACGTGATCGCGGGCAATGAACTGTTGGCCGTTCGCACGCGGGCGATCAATCCTCATGTGACGGTCATACCGACATGCGTGGATCTGGAGCGGTATGCGGCGAAATCTCAAATCCCAAATCTCAAATCTCAAGTTTCAAATCGCCCGATCGTCCTGGGCTGGACCGGTACCGCTGCGAACATCGCCTACCTCGACGTACTGCGTGAACCACTGAAGCAATTGGCCCGTGAGTTTTCGATCGAACTGCGAGTCATCGCGGAATCAAATCGGCCGCTGCGACAACTGGAGTTTGAGCGCGAAGGAATCACGACTCGCTTTATTCCCTGGTCCGCAGATCGTGAAGTTGCGGACCTGCAAACGTTCGATGTCGGGCTGATGCCGATGCCTGACACCGATTGGACGCGGTACAAGTGCGGACTCAAGATCCTGCAATATATGGCCGCCGGAATCCCTGCCGTCGCATCACCGGTGGGCGTGAATTCCGAAATCATCCGGCACGGCGTCAACGGTTGGCTGGCCACAACGCCGGATGAATGGGCCTATGTTCTAAGACAACTACTCAGTCACTCAGGTCATCAAGCCACAGTGCTCGACGCCGCTCGGCGCACCGTCGAAGAACGCTACTCGATCAGTGCTCAGTTGCCGCGACTCGTCACGTGTTTGGAAACGGTCCACGCCGGCCGATAGCGTGAGCGTACCTCCGAAATAGCGTGGGGCACGTTGGAAACGTGCCCCACACTTCTCAACTCGACCGACGATTAGCCAATCTGCCCGATGTTGATGTAGGCATGAACGTGCGGAGCACCGCGGAAGTGCCAGACGAAAGCTGGGCCTTCGACGCGCCAGATGTCCCAGACTTTATCGCTTTGCAAATCGCCCTGTTGGTAGAAGGCCATGTGCAGCTTATCGACACCGCCGGTCGCCTTGAGGATCTCCATGACTTCTTCCACGTCCTCGGAGCGGTACGGTGCCAACAGCACTTGGATCGTCTTCGTCACCAACTGCTTTTGGTCGTTGCTGAGTTGTGCGACTCCGATGCCGGGGAACGTCCCTTTGTCCCCCTGAAGCGTGACGGCGTCCTCTTTGGGAGCATTCTTAACCAGCGCGTGTTCGACTTGCTTGGCATCGAGCGCCTTGAACACCTCGTTGACCTGAGTCGTCTGATAGTGGAACAGGTTCGTCTTTGGATTCTCGTCGCCGTGGCCATAGACGATCGGGCCGCCGAAGGCCGCTTTATCGACGGTGTTGCCGTCAGCTCGCAGCGTGAGATGCCGCCCCGTCAGTTCCCACTCGAACGCGGTCGTTCCCGGTTCGCCGAACATCGCCACGCTGTAGTCGTCGATCCCACCGCTGTCGTCGTCCATCTGCTTCTTCAATCGTTCGTAGCCATCTTCCGACGTCACTTGCCGAACGATCTCGCTGATGAGTTTCTGCTGCTCAGCGCTGTAGAAACTGCCGCCAACCTTGGGCTTCGTGATTTGCCAATTGGCGTTGATCCGCTTGCGCAGTTCGTGCTCGAACGGAAAACAGATGGCCTTCTTTTGCTCGGCCGACAGCGACGCAAAGAAGCGGCCGACGGTTGTCTCGGCAGTGCTCTTGGCGCTCGGAGCCGCATACAGTCCGGGCAACCCGACCAGCATCGGCATCGCGACCCCAGCCAGCGTCGCCGCGCCCGCCGTTTTGAAGAATGAGCGGCGATCGAACGATTCACAATCAGAACAAGCGAGCGAGTTACGGTTCATGAAAACGTCTCCTTCAGTGAGCGATAAGAAACAGCGACAGCCGTTTCTTCAGATGGCGTCTTTTAACGCTCTTGCGGACAAAGTGTGAGCGGCAACCGTGTCTAACAGGCTTAACTGCTCGCGCTGCGGTAGCTCTTCAGTGACCAGACGAAAATGACACGCGCGAGAACGAGTCCCACGGCAGCGGAAGTCAGTGCGATCAGCGGCAGCGTCCAACTGGTGAAGGGCTTGACCAAAACTTCGGCGGGGACGGTGACAACCAGCAAGATCGGCAACAGGTACGAGAAGCCGAATTGCAACACCTCACCCAGTTCCCAGCGTGCGGGATTCACGCCGTTGTAAATGCTGCGCGGGTAGCGAGCGAAAATCGTGATGTAGAACCAGAAGTCATACAGACCTTGGTTGCGCCCCAGCCAAATACTGGTGCTCGCGAGGACCATCATCAGGCTGTAAAAAAACGTCACGCCCACGCCGAGATACAGCACGTACAACCCGACCTGCCATGCGGTCACAGGCTGGCCGAGCGTGACCAGCGCGTAAATCAGCAACGACAGCGCCAGCAAAATCTGGTTGAACATGGCCAGGTCCATCTTCTCAAACGAGATCAGGAACTGCGTGTCGATCGGCTTGAGCAGCGCGAAGTCCAAATTGCCGGAACGAATCAACTCCGCGAAGTTCGCCGCGTTGGGCATGAAGAAGGCTTCGACCAGCGCGTTGATCAACATGCCGGTCGCCATGAACGCGAAATACTCCGGTCGTGACCAGTCGCCGATAGATTTGACGTTGCCGTAAATGATCTCAAACAGCGTCAGTTGAGCGGCGAACCAGAAGATTCGCGTCAGGATCGTGATGACGAAGTTGCCTCGAAACGTCAGCTCGCGAATGAGTGCGTTGCGGAAGAACATCGTCCAGACGCGAAGATAAAAGCTCATGACGTATTCGATAGCAGACCACGCGGACAAGCGGTAGTCTGGCCCGCGTGAGAGACAGCTTCAAACCCGTAGCACAGGCGGCTCGCCTGTGATCTCACCGGCGCTACCTCCCAGGCGAGCCGCCCGTGCTACGTCAAATAAAAAACCTCCGGAGTCAGCGGTGACTCCGGAGGTCATTGAATTTTGATCACACTGATTGTGGGCGGTCGATTACTGAGGCGGGTCAGTCGGACCTCCAGCGGCGGTACCGGCAGCAGCGGCTCGGTCCATTAGCAAAGCCTTGCGAGACAGCTTGACGCGGTTTTGGTCATCAACGGCGATCACTTTGACCTCGATGATGTCACCGATCTTGCAGACATCGCCGACCGACTTCACGAATCCTTCGGCCAGCTCGCTGATGTGGCACAAACCGTCTTTGCCCGGAGCAATCTCGACGAACACGCCAAAATCTTTCACCGAGCAGACCTTGCCCGTGTAGACGCGACCGACCTTGATGTCTTCGGTCAGAGCCTCGACACGAGAGATGGCCATTTCCATGCCGGCGGCGTTGCGGCCAGCGATCGTGACCGTTCCATCTTCGGCGACGTCGAGTTGCGTTTGCGACTCTTCTTGAATCGCGCGGATCGTCTTTCCGCCCGGACCGATGAGGAGACCAATCTTCTCTGGATCAATCTTGACCTGATGCAATCGAGGAGCGTGCATGGAGAGTTCTGCTCGCGGGCGTCCGATCGACTTGAGCATCGTCTTCAGCAGTTCGCGACGAGCTTCAAGCGCTTGCTTCAACGCATCGCGAATGATCGCCTCGTTGATGCCAGCGATCTTCAGGTCGAGCTGAATGCCCGTGATTCCTTTGCCGGTGCCTGCCACCTTGAAGTCCATGTCGCCGAAGTGATCTTCGTCACCCATGATGTCGGTGAGCAGCGTGTATTTT
>JANNDA010000436.1:0-4011 GCA_031387195.1 Planctomyces sp.
CGCGAGATCGGTTGTGATGGCGTGTTGTGAAAAGGTTGTGGCCAGCGGTTCGGCTTGAGGGTTCTTTCCCGCCGCGATGAGCAGTTCCTTCCAGGCTTTCTCGGCCACCGTGAGCAAGTCCGCTCGCGCGGTTTCGCTGGCGACGAGCACTTGGCCATTCGCGCCGTATGCGGTCAAGTCGAGCGACAGACGTCCGTCGGCCGGACGCAGCACGCCCCAAATCACGTGCGAGACACCCAAGTCCGAGGCGAGGGCGGCTCGGCGTTCGGCGGTCACCGCGCCATCGGGAGACAATTGCAACCATGCTCGCCGGACTTGGTCGCTGCTGGCGGCCAGCAGCGGATCGATGTCTTGCAATTGCTTGGTCAGCAGAGCCGCGACGTGATACGAGTCGTCCTCGTAGGAATTTCGATAATCGACTTTGTCGAGCGGCGGCAAGATCGCCACGCGCACGGCAGGTGTTGTTGATCGCGTGGTGGATTTCACGAGATCCGCTGGGGTGATGCGGCGCAAATCTTGGCGTTCCTCACCGCCGGACTGCACGGCCCGTTTCAGGCGGTTCTTCACGTCCGAGTCCGACAAATCCAAGAACTTGCCGTGCGTTTGCTGAGTCAGTTCCGAGAAGAAGCCTCGCGTTTGTCCCAAACGTCGATGATCCGCCGGAGTGTTTCGCGACGCGATGTCGCAAAGCAGTGCGAAGATGGTGACATCTTTCTGGCGAGCGAACTCCACCAGTTGCTTGGTGGCGTACTGCCGCAGAGGCTGTGGCCGTGCCTCGTTCTTTTCCCAGTACGTCCAAAAAGCCGGGTTCTTGTTCCAATCGAGGTACTCCTCTTTCCACGGGGGCGAGTCGCCGGCGACAACCAACAACCGCGAGACCGTATCGCCCGCCATCCAGTCCAATTCTTTCAAGGCGGTGCCGATGCCGATATCCACCTGCTCTTCGGAACCCGGATGCCCCACTTCGGGACTGATTACTTGAAGTTGCTTTTGGAGGCCGCTGAGATCGGAGTCGATATCGACAAAGTGGTTGCCAGGACTGCCCGTCAGAATTTCGACAGGAGATTCGCGGCGTTCCAGAACAGTCTCAGGCCCGGCCTCATCGAACTTCACGCGAATTTCACGAGAGGCAACCGGTCCCTTTTTCGGTTCCCGCCACCAATCGCGATAGATGACGACGGCGATCCAAACTCGGACTTCGTCCTTCGAGCGGACTTCGGTGACTTGGCCTTTGATCTGATCGACCACCTCTCGCAGGCAGTTCTTGAGGCTGTCGATATCATTTTTCATCGAGTTGGTGGCATCCAGCACGAACGCCAACTGGATGTCTTTTTTCAGCCCGCGAAATTCCCAGACCGGTTGCTGAATCAAACCCTTCGCGCCGGGCGCGGTGGTACCAGGGAACGGTCGAATCTTCTGAGTGTCCGGCTTCAGAGCGCTGCCCAAAGCGTCGCCGATGGGTGTTGGAACCGAGGTCGTTTTCGGTTCGTGCTCTTCGGCCGTCGAGGGCGTGAACGTCCCACAGACAACCCATGACAGGCCAGCGGCCAAGCCCAACACGGCAGAGATGCGAATCGGGTGACTCATGACACGAATTCCTTTGACTTGATCGTTCGACAACAGAAACATTCTAAAGCTGCCGGGGAATGCTAATCCCGTCCAGAAGGCTCATCCAGACGCTTCCCGCTAACTTCAGGTGATCGTCGCAGTCCCGCAAAAGTTGCATAGTTTCTTGATTGACGGTGAACCGTTCGAAATAACTTCCCTGAGTTACGTGAATTTAGCACGACGCGCGAGCGAGTGGTTGTTCGAGAAAACCACTCGCTTGCGCGTTGTGCTAGCGGCTGGTCGGGATTCGCAGCCGAATGCGGCTGCGCGGAAACGCCAGCGACGGCAGTAAGTCCGGCTGCTGACGTGTCTCCTGCGTCGCGGATTCGTGGTTGACCAACTTTTGCAGGACGGGAACGCGCAGCGTGGCATGGAGTCCCAGTTCCTCAACCGACAGGAAGCCATCGCCATTGCGGTCGATGCTCGGCGTGTAAACCACGGAGTTCATCTGCCGCTCAGCAAGGCTGTTGCCGGACAGTTCGTGACCACTTAAAGCCTCCAGTAACGAGGCCGTGAAAACGCTCATGCCAAACCAACGCTCGCCGAGACGATGCAGCCGCTCGGCTTCAAACGATTCTTGCCGAGGCTTGCACGAAACCAGGATCTCTGGGCCAAGTCCGAACCCATTCAATCCGCGCAGCGAGTCACCCGTCAGCGCGCTTCCCGAATGGCAGGCGTCCAGCAGGACCAGCGCGGGACCATTCAATTTCCAGAGGTTGTCTGCAAACAGCTCGCGATCCGTGACAGCATTGCGAAAGTCGGGAGCGGTGTCTTGCACCACCAAGTGCGCACCGGCTCCGTTTTCGGCGGCGAAGCCGTGACACGAAAGGGAGACACACACGAAATCTTCCGGTGCGGAGATTTCGCGAAGTCGAACCAACGCCTTCAAGACCTCGTTATGCGTCGGCGGCGCGACTTGAGTCGCCGAAATCTCGATCCCCTCCGGCACCTTCGGCACCAAGTAGCGAAACTCACCCAGGTCAAAGCCGGAAGCCGCCGCCCGTTCGGCCATTGCGCGTCCCAGCAGACAGACATCGTTCACTGCGAATCGCAACGGTTTCATTCCTGCGGAGATTTGCTGAAATCGCGCAGCGTGATCCAAGTCAGTCACGCCCACACCGAGAAAGTGCATCTTCGCTCGCGGAGTACCGGCCACGGAAATTGATCGAATGGCTCGATTGACCAGCGCGGCGGACGATCCTTCGCGGTGGCTTGTGCTCTCGGCGGACTCACTGCGAACGACGGCGATCAACTGATTGCGATCACCGATCCGCAGCGCGGACTTCGGGACGGACCAACGCACGGTCGGCGGCTGGGTGTCTGACGATTCCAAATTCGCTTGCCGAATCAATCGCCCGTTGCACCACAACTCCAACTGTTTCGGCGTTTCCTGACCGGAGCGATGCACGCTCAGCGTCACGTCCAAATCAACCGGCCGTGCGAACTCTTCGGTCAGCGACACTCGCAGGCCATCTGCCGCTTGAACCTCCGTGATTTCAACCCGTGAGGGCAGATCTAACGACGAAGACCGGACCACTGGCTGCTGGCCTTTCCACGAAGTCTGAGCAATCAACGCAATTCGCTCGTGAGTGTCACGAAACAGGTCGAGCGGGAAGAGCGCCACCGACTGGTCGCGTTGTCCTCCGAGATTCAGATGCCAGCCAAAACGTCGCATCGCTTCGTCGCTGCTGGCTCCGAAGACCTGAGCCGGAGTAGCCATGACCCACTGACCATCGAGCATCGGGTACAACGTCCACAGCGGCTCATGAATCAGATCTGCGGCCGAGATCCCCGGCCGACCACGAACTTGAAACACCGCACCCAAACCGGGTGGCAATGCCCGCAACGCGCTTTCCATGAGGTCGGCTTGTTCGATCCATTCCGACTCCGAGGAACCGGGTCGAGGCACACGCAGCTTCACCACTTCATCATCCCGTTGCAGACCCGCGAAGGATGCCGGCAATCCCGGTGTGAAATTCTCGACCCGCAGCGAATTGCCCTCGCGCCGCAGCTTCAGGCCCAGTTCACGAGTCCCGTCATGCGGTTGCTCGATCCCGCGCAGCGACCACAAGCAAATGGAACCATCGGTTGCTCCGGTGATGAGGTAATCGCCCTCCTCAGAAACGCTCAGGCAACTCAATCGCCCCGTGTGCCGATAGAAACAGCGAACCAAGGCTTGTTCCTGCCGCCGCGCCGGTTCGTTCGCCAACAACTTCAGCCGAGCCAGATCCCAAATCAAAATTCCATCGCGATAACCAATCGACATGTACTCCCGGTTCTGACGCACGAACCGATGAGCCTCCCAGACTTCGGAACTCAGCCAGTCCAGTAACGGAAACGGGCCGACCTCCTGGGCCTCAGCGGATTGTTTCGTCAGCCAATAACGGTCACGGTCAAATCGAG
>JANNDA010000482.1:0-17640 GCA_031387195.1 Planctomyces sp.
AGCCGAATCAGTCATCACCACCGCGACCGCCAAGTTCAGTTCCGTCGCGCGCGCGACCGCTTCACACGCACCTTCGTCCGTCGAGAGACGTTCCTCAAACGCGGTCATCTCAGTCGCCGACAGCTCCCCCGTGACATAGCAGAACGCCAGCCAGTCGAGGTCGTATCGTTGTGTCACTTCGTCAGGAGTCATGATCAATTCTCAAAGTGTCCGAGTCGTTGTTGCAGTTTCTGCATCGCCAGTCTCATGCGAGTCAGCACAGTCCCCAGAGGCACTTTTAATTCGTCCGCAATGACCGCGAACGTTTTGTTTTCGTAAATCCGCATCCGCACCACGTATCGCTGTTCGGCCGGAAGGTCGTCCAGAGCCAGTCGCACTTGTTCGATCGCTTCGGCTTGCAGAACAAATCCTTCCGGAGATTCATTCCGAGTCACCGAGCCGCCGGGCGACTCGTGTCGCCGAGCATCGTTCTGTGCCAACTCCCGAAAAGACTTTTCCTGAACCTTCGCCCGCCGCTTGAGCACCAACGCTTCGTTCAAGGCCACTCGGAACAACCACCCTTTGCGAGTCTCCGTCCGAGCCGAATGTCCTTGTTCAACAGCCTTAACCCAAGTCGCTTGCAGAGCCTCACCAGCCAAGTCGTCGTTGCGGAGCACCCCCAACAGGAACGCCCGCAACTCCCCCGCAAATTCGGCAAACCATGCCGAGTCCTGTGCAGGATCGAACTGGTCTTCGCTGTGAGCCAAGCTCCACTCCCCATCCTTACCGCGAATGACTCGGCGACCAAACGATGCGCCGACCGCGCTGGTTATTTTCTAAGACGTCGAAAGTTTTCAGAACTTCCAACCCAGAGGATGCCGGACCAAGCGAGGCTGATCAATCCGCTGGCCAATGCTAACCAGACACCGCAAACAAAGCTGGCGGGGCGGTAATTGAGTTCAAGTTGGTGGTCTCCGGCAGGAAGCTGCACGGCACGCAGGGCGACGTTGGCTCGGTGGATCGGGATCGGATTGCCGTCGAGGCGTGCTTGCCAGCCCGCGTCCCACTGGTCGGACAAGATCACAACTCCTTCCGTCTCCATCTCGACGTCCAGCTCCAGGTGTGTCGGTGTCTCGCTACGAATGACGACGTGACCGTTACATGCGAAGAGTGGCTTCACTTCCGCGTGCAAGAAAGCTTGTTCGCGCGGATCGAAGTTGGGCTGAATCATTTTGTCGAGCGCTGCCGACTCGTCAGGTTCAATAACGATCGCCCGCGGCACAAACGCTCGGGGCAGCGCCGCTTCGTTTCTGAGCACCCAGTAATCGTCCTTGTGCATCAGAACGTCAAAAGTTGGCGGTGGTTGCACTCGTAAAACGAAGTGCCGCACATTGAGCAGATTGAGGATCGGCGGTGCTCGATAGGTTTCGTGAACCTTCACCATCATTGAAGGCTGGAACCACTGCGTCTTCGCAAACCCCGGTTGCGGGACTCGCGGATCACAAATCCTTTCGAGCAATTTGACGATGCCCGCCGGGTCCACGGCGTCGTAGCCTCGAATGTCCCACAGTCCGTGCGACTGGTTGAGGTTCGGCGGCAAACAGCGCACACCCAATATTCGTTCGCGAGGCAGTTCCGCCAACGACTCAAGTGCCTCGACTCTGGGAAAATACAACGCGGGATCGGCCTGCCGAAACTCATGTGATGCGAACCACAGCAGTTCACTGAGAAGCACCAGGGGAATCAGCCGCCCTCCCCAAACAGTCCCACCAACGCCACGAATGGTGACAGCCCAACCGGCCAGCGCCATCAACGACAAGATTAGGCCGATCTCATAACAGACGGTGAAATTCATTTGGAGGGTGATCATGTTGAACGTCGAAAGTCCACGATATTTTCCTGCTCGCACGAGCGCGGGGATCTCCGAGCGTACCGGCTCCGGCAATGTGGTCGCGTTGGACACACACCACACACCGAAGGCCATCGTCAGCGCCATGGGAATCAGAAACCAGCGCCGAAACAGTGGCTGATTCTCTTCCAGTTGCTCCAAGCCAATCGCGGCCAACACCAGCGCGGACATGCCGGTGACAAACACCCAACGGCTGTACGACAGCAGGTTCAGGATCGGCAACCGCAGAATCGACACGAGGCCCGGTAGATCGAGTTGCCAGCCCAGCGACAACACCGCGAGGCACGACCAAAACAGCGTGACACGACGCCGTCGTGGATTGCTCCACGCCAACGGTGCGAGCCATAGAGTCGCGATCAAACCCGCGTAGGCTCCCGATGAACTTTCGAGCTGACTCCCCGGCACAATCCGCAGCCAGCTTCGGCGAGTGCTCCCGTAAGCATCAGGCAACAACACGGGCGGCAATGCCGTGATCCCAACCGGCGGGCGCTCCTCCACACCTTCCGCGCGCGCCTGCATCCGCGCGCCTGTTTTTGAGTATTCGTACAACGGCAAGAAATACGGAGCGGCCAACAGAAATCCCAAAATCCATCCACAAGCGACGCCGCCCGACGGCTTCAACACACTCCGCCAGTCGCGCGATTCAATGAACAGCGGCACGATCAACCACAGTGCGTACAAGCCAGACGTCAGCAATGCCAAAGCGCCAACGTCCGACTGCCCAGACAACAGCAAGACGCACGTCGTCACCACCAGCCTCAGGTTACTTCGTCGAAACGGTCGTTTGATCGTCGCATCGACCGCCCACAACAACCACGGCAGCCAGCAAACGGGAGCGGTCACAGGAAAGCCTTGCCACAGCACCATGAAGCCCGTCAGCGGGAAGCACCAACTTGCCACAGCGGCAGGCCAGAACGGCAAACCGACAGCCCGTCTTAAAAACAGATACAGGCCACTGCCGGAGCAAATCGCTTGGAGTAGTTGCATCCACACCAGCGTGAATGGGCTCGGCCAAAGCATGTACGGCAACTCGAACGGAGAGTACTTCGGCCACACGGCAAACGGAGCACCGATGTAGTTGGCTGGCTGCCACATCGGCAAACGCCCGGCGCGAAACTCGGACGCGCAAAATTCGCGAGCCGCCGGAGCAAACAAAATCAAATCGGCCAGCGAGTTGTCACGTGGTTCAATCTCCGCGTATTCCTCGCGCGCCGGTAAATAAAAACGCGGTGTGGCCAACAAGTCGGCGGGGCAGAGCACAGTCTGACCAATCAACGCAGGCCAAAATAAAATGACCTGCGGCAAAAGCCAGCCGACCCACAACATCAAACACTGACGCCAAACTGACGGCGCGACAGTCGAACTCGGTGTCGTGTTCGCATCCGCTTTCAATTCAGCGGCTTTAATTCGGCGGTCTCTCATGAGTTGGACACTTCGCTTATCTTGATTCCCAGCGCGACCAGATTTCCGGCTGGCAGAGATATGGGGAGGCCACTCACTCCGGTAATCGACAACGCTTTCAGCACAGCCGTTTTGGCGAAAGACGGGAGCGGAAACAATCGTGTCCAGTAAGACAACACGTAACGATTCCAAAACGGAGCGACGTGGATCGAACTCAGTTCGGCCGTAACGAGCAGCCGCTGAAAGCTGATCGGCGAAAACAACTGCAAGTGCTCGATGTCAAAGATCGGTGACTTTCTTCCCAAGAGCCGAGCCGACAGCGCTCGTCGATTGTGTCCGACCAAACACAACACTCCGCCGGGCTTTAGCAGTCGCACCGCCTCCTGACACAGACCCAGCGGATCGGAGACATGCTCGATGGTCTGGAAACAGGTGACGAGAGAAAAACTTCCCGGCGCGAAACGCCCCAGCTCAAACAATCCCTGTTCGATCAAACCACGCACGTTCGGCTTCGCCGCCTCAATCGGAGCCAGCGATGGTTCGATACCGCGCACGCCCTCGAATCCTAATCCCAAGAGCTTGCCCAAGAACGCACCGTCGCCCGTACCGATATCGAGCGCACCGATTCGATCCGGGAGTTGCTTCAGCAGGGGAGTCAGCAATCGGGCATACGTGGCGGCAGCAGCCTCCGCTTCCAAAGAACTATCAAATGCGGCGGACTCGTAGGCCACGTGCAATTCAGAGGTGTCGGGAATCGAACTGGCAAAGACCAAATCGCAAGCCGAACAGAGCAGCAAGCGGAGGTGCATGTACTCCGGACTTTTTCGTGAGGCGAATGAGAACTCCCCCAACCGTCGCGGATCAATGTTGGCCTCGGCAAACAACGTGGCCGACTCCGAATTGCCGCACAAAGGGCAAAGCCGTTCGGACATCAAGGCGTCTCCGATCCGTAGTGCAAGCTTCCAACTTGCAACTCGCTGGCTTGCGGCTCATCTGCTGGAAATTCAGTGGCAAGCTGGAAGCTTGCACTACGGCGTGCGACAACCGTGTATCCCAAGCAATCGTCTCCGCCGCGCGAGCGCAAGCTGAGCTGTCCGACACCGGCCAGCAACACGATCAACGGCGACAGCGCGAGTGCAATGACTCGTCGAACAACACTGCCGATCGACAAACCGCCTGTCCCGAACAGCCATGCCAGCAACATCGTCACGGTCTTGTAACAGGCCACCGTCAGTTCATTGCCGCGCGCGTAGACGGCGATCTCATCGAACCCAGCCTCCGTCAAAAGTTGCCGCAGGCCACTCGGAGTGAAGCGCCAATAGTCGTGCGGAATGAAATGCCAGCGCGCGGCGAACGGCACCGTCAGCAGCAACCGTCCGCCCGGCGACAAACATCTCCGAGCTTCCGTCAGAAACCGCTCCGGGCGGCTGACATGTTCCAGCGTTTCCGTCGCCAGGACATTCGAGACACTCGCGTCCGCAACCGGCCACGTCTCGTCGGTAAAATAAGTCGTGTCCGCCACTTGATAGCCGAAATGCTGTTGAGCATCCGCCGTGTCGATCCCGGCGTACTTCACATCACGCGGCACGAGCGACCGATAGGGCTGCGCTCCACAACCAACATCCAGCAACGACCCGCCGCAACTCGGCAATAACACCGCCAGGTCATTCCAAATCGAGGCCGCCTGCAAATCCAAGAACCGGCGCAGAACGGCCACGCAACGGCCACGCACGCTGTTCGTCGAAGTGAATAACGGTGGCCGCCACGCTTCGCCTTGACGGTCGATCAAGTTGTCACGATGAGGCAGCCAGTTCGTCATGCGTTGGTTCCTGAAGCTCGCTCATCGACGGCCGCGCGAACTTCGCCATCACGGATGATGCTGCGACGAATGTACAAGGGCCGATGTTTGACTTCCTCGAAAACCTTCGCGAGGTACTCGCCGAGAACCGCGATCGAAAAGATCGACAGCGATCCAAAGAACATCACCGCCAACAAGACCGAGGTCAGGCCGGGGGGGGCCCACTCTGGCCGGAGAACTTTCAATATGACCTGCGCGATCATCACCACGAAAGTCAGAGCCAACAGCCCGCCCCCCATCACGCTGAGCATGTTCAACGGCGTGTTACTGAAGCTCAGAATGCCTTTCTTAGCCCAGCCCAAATTCTTGACGAGGTTGTTCGTGCTGCGGCCAAACATCCGTTCGGGACGAACGTAATCGACTCCGATTTGTTTGAAGCCCGCGAACGCTCGCACTCCGCGCAGAAACAAATCTCGTTCAGGAAACTGCAAAATCGCCTGCACCACGCGGCGATCCATCAGCGAGAAATCGCCCGCGTCATGCGGCACGCGGACATACGAAAAGAAATCGAACACGCGATAAAACGCCTTATAGGCGAACTGCATGAACAAGGTTGCTTCCCGTTTGATCCGGCGACCGTAAACCACATCGTGGCCCTCGCGCCATTTCGCGACGAACTGCTCAATCAACTCCGGCGGGTCTTGCAGATCACCGTCCAGCAACACGCACGAGTTCTTGCTCGCAATCCGCAACCCGCTCATGAATGCCGCCTGCGAACCAAAATTGCGAGAGTGCGAAATCCCGATCACGCGGCGGTCGTTGCGAGTCAGCCCGCGAATGACTTCTTCGGATTCGTCCGGGCTGCAATCGTTGACGAAGATGATTTCGTGATCGATGTTGAGTTTCGCAAACGTCTGCTTCAGCCGCTCGTACATGATCGGGATCGCTTGGCCGTCTTTGTAGCAGGCGATGATCGCCGACACGCTGTGCCGCGTATCAAGCCCGAACTTCTTCGACGACCGTTCATACGCCGGTTTGTCGGGCAACGAACGATACCACTCGGCCATGTGCCGCAGGCCGTCGCGCAATTCGGTGCGCGGTTGCCAGTCCAGTCGCTCGCGAGCCTTGTCGATATTCGCGAACCAGTCAGCGACATCCCACGACCGCTGCGGCATGTTGAATTGCGGCTCATGCGGAATCTGAAACAGCTCACCCGACAGTCGCGCGATGTCAGCGATCGTCGTCTTCTGCCCGGTCCCGATGTTGAACGAGGCACCAAAGTCAGCCTCTTTCAAATTCAACGCGGCAGCGACGAACGACTCGGTCACGTCATCGACGTAAACGAAATCTCGCGAGATTTCTGGTCGCACGAATTCCGGATATGCCTTTTCCAATCCGCAACGAACGACGTTCGGAACCAACCGCGACGAATCCTCCAGTGGACCATACACGGAATACAGCCGCAAATTGACGCACGGCAGTTTGTGATGCTGACCGAAGTAGTAAATCAAATTCGCCGCCGCCACTTTCGACACGGCATAAGCACTGTTCGGCGCGGTCAACGAAACTTCACTTGGCCCGGAAGCGTTGTCGCCGTACTCAGACGAACTGCCGGCGTGGACGTAACACGCGATCGACCGCTTCGACAGCCGATCCAACAGCCGAGTCGTCAGGTTGAAATTCGTCTGATAAATCAACGCACTCTCGGTCTCGAACGAGTACGCCCCAAACGCGACGCAGTTGAACACTGTCCGCGGCTGCACAGCATCCAAGAGCGCGTCCAAGTTGGAATCGATCAACAAATCAACGGCATGAACACGGTCGGCTGGCAGTCCATCCAACCGCCACGCCGGCAGACGCGACGTCGTCCCATGTACGTCATCGCGCGACTGCAACAACGTCCGAAACAAGTTCGCGCCGATGAACCCGCTTGCTCCCAGTACCAGCACAGGGCCTTGCAGCCGCCGAATGCGAGATTCCAGTAAAAGGGCTGATTCGTCGGACGTGATCATTCGCTGCACCAAACTCCGCCTGATCTCTCCGAGTCAGACTGATGAAGTCTCTGGTCGTTATTTCCACACTGCGGCCCGATGTGGGCTCGTTCGGTTCAGGAGTCGCGGGAGGTTTCCGACAGCCAGTCCTTCAGATCGCTGAGTGAGTGCATCTCGGCAAGCACATCGCAGAGATTGTTGACGGCCAGTTCCGACAATTGCTCCACCTGCTTGCGCACGCGGGCGGGGAGAGGTCCACATTGTCGATTCAGAATGCGAATCATTAGGTCGGACTGGCGACGCGCTTCACCACGCGCTTCACCACGCGCTTCGCCAAGCGCTTCACCGCGTGCTTGAGCCAGACGTTCGACTGAGGTGACGTAGGGCATTTCCAGCTCCTTTTCGAGTACGGCCAGTTTTTTCGTGAAGGCGACTTCCAAATCCATTCTAAGGTGCATCATCCAGTCGATCAGCCCAAACAGTTCGCGGATCTCATCTTTGCTCAGCTTCAGGTCATACAACCGGCGGACCAGGTTCCATTTGGCTTTGGCACGCGCTGGCGGGTTGTCGGCGGTTCGCAGGGCCTCAATTTGAGCCCGCGCCAGCACGACCGGCAACGACCAGTTTTCCTTCCAGTCGGTTTCTAACCGCGTGACCAATTTGCAGACAGGGAACCGATGGTGGGAAAGAAAGCCTCCGAATTGGAACAGGTTTTCGGTTGGCAGCCAATTCGGATCCAGGTCTCCCAAGATCGCCAGAGTTACGACATGCTGTTTCAGGGTGTAACGCAACCCACAATTGTATTGAGTCAGACGCTCTTCGAACTCTCTCTGCCATGACGACTGAAACTCGATATGAATCAGAATCCGTTGCGAGTCACCGCTGAGCAAACGGACTAACACCAGCAAGTCCACGGCGCGGTTCTTCGACTTGATGCGACCAATGACCTGACTGATTTCCTTGTCGAGCCATTTCGGTGGTTCCGACCAATCGATCAATCGCGCGATATCAGGAAAGTAGGTCGTGATAAACACGGCGAAGTACAGTCGCAATGCCTCCTTCCAGGCACCGTCAAAGTCGCTGTTGTGCTCCGAAGCGTGGCGTTGTGACCGGCGATTCGCCGAGCGTTTAAGTCTCATCGTGTGACTTCCAACAACGCCGCTGCATCCAGTCCGCATTCGCGACGGTGAAACCTCTGAGACCCGTAACGCCCCGAAGGATATCCCAACGCCGTTCGCTGCACGAATCGCTGCGGAACACAACCACGAGAAAGCAACTCGGCCGCCAACATTGAACCTGCTCCCCCTTGAGCCACATGTTCTTCGGCCACGCACAGCACTGCAGCATTCCGGATGTCTGCCAGTAACTCATCGGGCAACTCGCCGAGCGGCAACTCCGACAAGCACCACAAATTCGGACGCGAGTTCTCCGGCAGCTCCGCACACGCTTGCCACACCGAGCCGGCCAACGGTCCCACGGCGATGATCGTTGACCGCGCTCCCGACACCAGCTTTCGCCACGCAGCAAACGGCGGCGGAGTCCAGCCTTTCGGCTCTTCGCTCAGGCCCAATCGCAAATAGGCCGGACCATTCGAGGCCATCAATTGGGCGATGACCGGAGCAACGTCCGAGTCAAACGCGGGAATCCAAACTCGCAATCCCGACAACGTCAGCAGCACCCCGTAATCCTCCAGAGCATGATGCGTGCTTCCCATCACTCCGTAGCCATAACCGCCACCGTTGCCAACCATCACGACCGGCAGCCCGTGCAGGCAGACGTCGTTCCGAATCTGCTCGAACGGCCGGGCGAAAATAAACGGCGCGATGCTATACGCCCACGGTCGCATTCCTTGCCGAGCCAAGCCTGCCGCAACCGACACCATGTTCTGTTCGGCCACTCCCGCGTTGATGAACCGAGTTCCCAGCACATCTCGCAACGGCTCCAGCGCGCGATAGCCCAAGTCACCCGTCAAAAAGACGAACTCCTCAGTCCCCGCATGCGCAACCAGACTTTGGCAGAAGGCGTTTCTCATGCGTTGCTGACCTCCAACAATGCCTGCTCGAACTGCTCGGTCGAGAGCGGCAAGTAGTGCCACTCCATTCGATGTTCCATGAACGAGACTCCTTTGCCCTTCACGGTGCTCGCGATGATCGCGACAGGACCATCGTCTGATCGCTCACGCAACGCGGCCGCCAAGTCGAACGGATTGTGTCCATCCACCTCAATCGTCTTCAGCCCGAACGCACGCAGCCGAGCGGCCAAGGGGGACAGATCCGCCACCTCTTGAGTTGTCCCGAAGCCCTGCAACCCATTCAGATCAATGACGAGCGTCAAGTTGGTCAGCCGTTGATGCTGCGAGAAAATCAACGATTCCCACGTCGAGCCTTCATTCCACTCGCCATCCGACGTGAGACAGAACACGTGCCCCGGCTCACCGCGCAACCGCTTCCCCAACGCCAAGCCCGCTGACAAACCCAAGCCGTGACCGAGACTTCCCGTCGCAAACAAGATCTCGTCGATCCCCCGTGCCGGCGGATGACCGCTCAAACGCGTGTCGTCTCGATGAAACGTCCGCAGATCGTTGTCATCCAATCGGCCCAACGTCCACAACGTCACATAAAATGCCCCGGCCGCGTGCCCCTTCGACAACACAAACTGATCGACCGGCGTCAGCACGTCGTGATGCAGCGTCAGCAATAAATCCAATGCCGATAGATTGCCGCCCAAATGCCCCACGCCACTTTCGTAGTGCATCTGCAACAGACGCTGCTTCGCTTGGTCTCGACGTGACGCATTCATGAATGACACACCCAACAGAAAGGCGAGCGGGGCGGCGTTAGCCCCCCGATGATGCGAGAACTCCACGATCAACTTTCCAAATCGTCACACTGTGATCGGGACTATGCCACACGGGACGAACAACAGACGCTGGCTTCGCATGTAGCGGTGAGTCCTGAAACTCCACAACATGAGTCACCGTCGTCTTCGACAATAATTGCTGGAACTCGTCGTCATCACGCGTCAGATACAACCGGTCGATCAATTGTTGTCGCGAGTCCATCGAATCCTCTTTCGGCAACAACGGATCGAGAACCCGATTCGGGTAATCCAAATAAGTCCGCCGCCCTGCCAGGCCAGACCATTTGGCGACGTTGATCTCCAAGCGATTCGTCAAGAGGACGGCATCGAACGGCAATTCACGGCGACAATAATCCCAGGCAGCTCTCTCGCCGACGGTGATCACGGTGGAGTGCGAACAGCCTTGTTGTTCGCAAGAACTCGGTCCACGAACCATCTGCCACGTCACGGCGGCCAAGGTCACGAAGCAGAACAAGCCCGTTAGCCCACCACTAGTGAGGTGTGCCCGTTGCAATACCGGCACGAGCATCCGCCAGACTCCCACAGCAACGCATGGCAGGGTGAACCAGCCAAAATGCAACAGAATCTGCCCTCCCACAGAATAGCCATCGTAGTCCACGGCTAAGGTTGCGGCGGCAATGATCGCAACCGCTGTGAGAACTCCCAGGCTATAAAGAATGCTTCGCTCTTGCGGATTCCGCCAAGCACTCTGCGCATAAACCGCGAGGGCCACCAGCATCGGAATCCCCAGCATGTTCAAGGCCACAAACATCGGCAAAGTCGCAAACTGCCAAAACCAATCGAACCAAACGGGATCGTCCGTTAAATAGTCAATCAGGTAATAGGCCGTCTCGCCTCCTGGCCAATCGTGAAGAAAACCCACAGAGAATCCCACAAGGTTATTCCCGATTCGCAGTTTCTGGCTCGTTGGCAGATAGGTCGGAAGTTTCATCTCCACAACTTGGAAGACCGCGACGCTGACCGCCGGAACCAAAACACCGAGTAACCAGTAACAACGATGTCGAATCGCCATCACCAAGAACGCCAAACAGACACAGGGAAAAACCACGACAAAACACTGCACACGAAACCGCAACAACAACGCAGCCAGCAGTGACGTGACTATGGCGAGTCGGAGATACGGCCGCCCGTCTCGAAGCGATCGGAAAACGCGCAACAATCCCAATAACACGCCGTACACAACCGTCACGCCATAAAACATCTGCGGACTCGTCAGCAACGTCGGCTCAATCGTGCTGCTCGATTGCGGCCAGATCGTGAAATAAAAATAGTGAACGAGGTTCGGCGAAAGCGGCGGAATCGGGATCGCTCCCACAAACAACAGCCACGTCCCCGTCAGCCCCGCGCTGCGACTACCACCAAGTTCCCGCGAAAGACAAAACACCAGACCGCAGCAGAGTGCCACAAGCACCGAATAGCCGACGACCAAATGGCTCCGCAGAAGATCGGTTTCACCACTCGCTTGCCCAAAGAGTGCCAGCGTGAGATGCGGCAGACTGTGATAAGCCCGCTCACGAACCCCGGCGTGATACGGACAGTCCGCCGGTGGACAACCTCGATCCAATTCATACGCCAGTGACGTGAAATAAGTCTGATCGCCGTTGAGCAAATATCGAACATCTCCGGAATCGCCAACGGCCTCGAACGGCCGCTGGTAACGCGCGGTCGCGCACAACGAGGCCAAGACCAATGCCACCAACATCCAGTCCGGTCGGTAGTGGCGAAAGCCGACCAGCGTTTCCGAACCGTTAGCTCCACGACGTTTCAGAATCACGACAGCGGCCATCATCAGAGCTATCGGAACCAACCATTTCGCGTGTCTCGCGGCAGGCCACCAGATTGCGGCGGCGTCAGACAACAGCGCCAGCCCGGAAACAAATGCCACACAGCCGACGGCACTCAGAAACGCGATCTCAATTTCATCAATGCACTCGCGTCGCAACACAACACACAAAAAAAACCACGTCGGAAACCAGAGCAGAGTGACTCCGCGCACTGCCGACCAGACATCAGACAGCGACCAGACTTTCCCTACCGCCGCGAGCATCACCAACAAGACCAGCGACAACAGCGGCAACCATCGCGAATCCTTCGACGGAATCGCCTGTTGCTGGTCGGTGATCACGGTTTTCATGAATGTCTCCCGGAAATGCTTTCACTCGCACGAGCACTCAAGATAGCGGCAGACCAGCGCGAAGCGCAAGCGAGGATGGTGATGAGAGGCTAGCCCGACCGCTCGCCGTATCCCGATTACTTGGACTCCACGACGCCAGCGACTATCACTCGCTCGCTGACACACGAATCCTCGTGCAGCGCACGACCAACCCTCAACGATGGAACGATGAAATGGTTCAACGCAGCCCAGCCCGGTCGACAACTCGACGTTTGGTTTGTCAGTTTTCAATGATTGTTGCTTCCGCAATCAGCCTTCTGACATCAGTTGCCAACAGCGCGGATGAGAATTCGGTCGACGGGCGAGCCAAGAAATTCATCGAATCGCACGTCGCCAAAATGAAGCCGCTCGACAAGACCGCCGGCATTGCCTGGTGGGACGCGAACACGTCGGGCAAAGACGAAGACTTTCAGCGGAAGGAAGACGCGCAGAACAAAATCGACGCGGTCCTCTCTGATCCGGTCGCGTTTCGCGAACTCAAGTTCCTCAAAGAGTCGAGCAAGATCAGCGATCCACTGGTCGCTCGGCAGATTGATGTGATCTTTCTGAGTTACCTGGAGAAGCAAGTCGATCCGCTGCTGCTGCGTGAGATGGTCGCGAAGGCGAACGCGATCGAAAAAGCATTCAACGTTTATCGAGCGGAAGTGGACGGCAAAAAACTCAGCGAGAACGACGTTCGCAAGATCATGAAGGAGTCCAAGAGTTCCGACGAACGCCGCAAAGCCTGGGAGGGGAGCAAGGGTGTTGGTTCGGTCGTTGAGAAGGATCTGATCGCGCTGGCCAAGCTGCGGAATCAATCGGCGGCGCAGCTCGGATTTCAGAACTATCACCAACTGATGCTGCACCTCAACGAGCAAGAGCAGCCGCAAATCATGAAGCTGTTCGATGAACTCGATGAATTGACGCGTGAGCCGTTTCGGAAAGCGAAAGCGGAATTCGACGAACGGCTCGCGGCCAATTGCGGCGTGAAAGTCGAGGAACTCCGTCCGTGGCATTATCACGATCCGTTCTGCCAAGAATCGCCCGCCGTGTTCGGCACCGATCTCGATGCGATTTATCTGAAAGCGGACATCCTCAAGCTCTGCCGACAGTTTTATTTCGACATCGGACTGCCGATCGACGACGTGCTGGAACGCAGCGATCTGTTCGAGAAACCGGGCAAGTCGCCGCACGCCTTCTGCACCGACATCGACCGCGAAGGGGACGTCCGCGTGCTGGGCAACATTGTTCCCAGCGAACGCTGGATGGACACGATGCTGCACGAGTTGGGTCATTCGGTCTATTCCAGCAAAAACATTCCGCAGTCGGTCCCTTACGTTCTGCGAGGAGCCTCGCACATCCTCACGACCGAAGGAATCGCGATGATGTTCGGCCGCATGGCCAAGAACGGCTCGTGGCAAGAGCAAATGGGAATCGCCCCGTCAGATCTCGCCGAGCGTAAAAAACTCAGCGACGCGGGTGCGAAAGTGCTCCGCAATCAATTGCTGATCTTCTCCCGCTGGTGCCAGGTGATGCTGCGGTTTGAGAAGGGGCTGTACGACAACCCGGATCAAGACCTCAACAAACTCTGGTGGGACTTGGTCGAGAAGTACCAGTTGTTGCACAGGCCCGAAGGCCGCAACGCGCCCGACTACGCCAGCAAGATTCACATCGTCGGAGCCCCGGTCTACTACCACAACTACATGATGGGCGAACTCTTCGCCTCGCAGGTCCACCACACGATCGCTCGCGAAGTTTATGGCGGCAAAGACCCACGCATGGTCGCCTATGTCCGCGCTCCGAAGGTCGGCGAGTTCCTCAAAGCGAAGATCTTCGTTCCCGGTCAAACGCTGAGCTGGAACGCGCTCACCAAATTCGCCACCGGTGAGGAACTCAACCCGCGAGCATTCGCGAAAGACTTTCGAGCCGACTGACGTTTTGTGGTTCTCCGTCATTCGTGTTGAATGCGTGGCATGGGCGTCCTCGCCCATGCTGCCGGTTGTGGTCAAGAAGTCGGGCGGGACGCCCGATCCACAGAAATGGCGGAGAGCCCGTTTTTTTCTGTGGCCGCGCTTGAGTCAGCACACCCAATGGCCCAACCCAATTGTCAGCGCGACCCTCTGCGGCTGCTCAACGAGGCAACTTCGTGGTCACAGGCAGACGTGTTTCGCTCTATCAGAGTCCAGATTGGGTTCGTGACTCGGAAATGACGCACATTCAGCGTTTTCACCGCCAATAGTCGAACTGGGATGAGCGATTTCATGTCCCACAATTCTCAAGCCATTCAGCCACGGCGATCACGACCAGCGGATTCGGATGCCTCTGCGAACCAGCGTGCAAAATATGCTGGGAAGCGACTGGGCAAGTTTCAGATTTTTGGTGAGTTGGGACGTGGGGGAATGGGTGTCGTGTTTGAGGCCCGCGACACGGTTCTCGAACGGCATGTGGCAATCAAGCTGCTGCCGCGAGCGGTGTCCGCTCAGCCGGAAGCACTGGAGCGATTTCTGCGTGAGGCTCGCGCGGCGGCGAAGCTGAATCATCCGCATGTCGTGGCGATTTACGACGCGGATCAATTCAACGGGCAGTACTACATCGTGCTCGAATTGGTACGTGGTCAGAGCTTGCACGACTTGTTGAAGACCGGGCCGCTGCCGTGGGTTGAGGCGACTCGGATGCTGGCGGATGCCTGCCGTGGGTTGGATGTCGCACATCGAGCGGGAATTGTGCATCGTGACATCAAGCCGGCGAATTTGATGCGGTCAGTAGATGGGACGGTGAAGCTGGCAGACTTTGGACTCGCTCGCCCGAACGAGTCCACCGGCGCGACGATGACGGGCAGCGGGAGTGTGTTGGGGACACCGCAGTACATGAGCCCCGAACAATGCCGATCCGAGCGTGCGGACGAACGCAGCGATCTGTATGCGATGGGGGCGACGTACTTCGCGTTGCTGACCGGACGGCCTCCATATCTCGGCGAGGCTCCGCTGTTGGTGATGAATGCACATCTGCTGAACCCCGTCCCCGATCCTTGCACGCTCGATGCGACGATTCCGCCAGCCTGTGCCGCGATCGTCAAACACGCGATGGCCAAAGACCCCGACGACCGTTACCGCGAAGCAAAGGCTTTGCTCGCAGATCTGGAAGCACTGCTCGCCGATGCCGCGGAGACCGACGCATCCAGCCCGCTGTCGTGGGGACTCCCGCGATCGACATCTGTAATCCCGACGCCAGCAATCCCGACGGCTTGGACGCGCGACGTGATTGTGCGAGCGATCATTGAGCGGGCTTGTGCAACACCTCGATCACGACGAATCGCTCTCTTCGTTTTGACGAGTCTCTTGATCACGGTCTGCTTGTCGTTGAGCTGGTTGTTCTCAGACCGACCTGGCTCGAAAAACGGTGCTGCTGGGAAGCAGAAGGTCGTCGCGCCCAGTTTCTAAAGGATGAACCGTGTCCGACTCTCGCAACCCACGCAGTGTCCGTTCAATTCAGCGACATCAGAGGGCGGGGTCATCGGATTCCCACGTCATTCGATCGCCTCAACTGAAATTCATTTCGACGAACTGGACGATAATCTCGAATCCCTCGCGGTTCGTGACACGCTACGGCGCGGCGGTGCGAGCGTACTTGCGTGCGTTGCTCCCCACGCACGATGACGCGGACGAGGTCGAGCAAGAATTCCTGTTACAGGTCGTTGCCAAAGGTTTCCCGACAGCCGCTTCGGGGCGTGGTCAGTTCCGCTATTACCTGATCACGGTCGTGAAGAACGCGGCGCTGGGACATCTTCGCAAGCAATCGAAACGTCCCGCCGTCGTGTCGGACTTGTCGCACATTCCCGGCATGACCACAGCGGATCTGGAATGGTCAGACCGCTGGCGCGAGTGCGTCCTGGAAAACACTTGGAATGCCTTGCGAGATCATCAGAAGAAGTCGAAGGGAAATCTGTTTCATTCCGTCCTGAAGGTTGCTGTCGAACATTCACAGGAAGAATCGGGAACGCTCGCGGCCAGAGTCTCTGGATCGACCGGCCAAGGCTTGTCGGCGGAAGCGTTCCGCAAGCAACTCAGCGGCGCACGTCGGCGGTTTGGCGAATTGCTGATCAAGGAAGTCTCTCGCACGATCACGAATGTGACTCCGGATTCGCTCACCGAAGAGCTGCGTGATCTCGACCTGCTGAAGTATGTGAAGCGGCTGCTGCCTGAAATGCGCCGCGAGCCATCCAGCAAGTAGGTCAGCCTTTCCAGGCTGACTAAAAAGTGCGCCGGCGAGCGGGGTGGCCTGCCAAAGTCCCTCGTGCGAAGGGCCAGTTCGGAACAATCTCAGCTTGCGACCAGACGTTCCGTCGGCACAACCACTGAATGCGGATCGGTCATCCTCGCGAGCAGTTCCGCACCGGCGGACGTGTACTTGACCAGCGTGATCTCATTGCCGCGAGCGTTGTGGCTCACTTCATCCATGAACGCGCGGATCAACAACAGGCCGCGACCGCCAATTCGTTCAATGTTCTCTTTGTTTGTGGGGTCTTTGACACGACTGACATTGAAGCCGGGACCATCGTCGCGGATGACGAATTTGACTCGGTCTTTCGAATACGACGCAAGCACATGCACTTTGCGATCACCGTACGGCCACATCACACGACGCGCATCGGCTAAGTCGTAATAGATGGATTCGTCTTCCTGCCGCAGCTCGGAATCCATTTCGAGATTCCCATGATTAATCGCATTCGAAAGCGACTCACTGAGCGCCACGCTTAATGAGACCAAATGGCGCTCATCGAGCAATCGCAGCTTCGTGATTTGTTCGAGCAGATGACACACCAATGGTGGAACGAGGCTGATGTCATTGTTGATGTCCAACCGCAAATCCAGCGATGAAACGAACTTTGTGAGACGGTGTCTGTCTTGATTGTCCGTCAATTCGAGTACGGCTTCGCTCAATTCCGAACCATACTGATTCGCCAGATACAGAGCGGCCGCGCAGTTCTCTGCCTCGAGGATTTCGTGGCCAACACTGTCCGTCACGAGTCGGTCGCGCAGGAGCGAACGTCGTGCGGCAGAATTAGACACAATCAGAAATTTGGGAGACTTGTGCGTGGACATCGCAGGCCATTTACGAAAAGCGACGGAAAACAAAGTTCAGCTTCGCGACCAAGACTACGTCCAGTTTTTTCGACATGGGGAAAATCCTGACTTGCTGAAACCGTTTCCGACGCAGGCACGAGCATCCCGCCGATTACTTCTGGTCTGCGGCAAAAAACGATTGTGACGGCCAAGCCGGGCTCGCCTCATTCGTCATTCCGAAAACCGACCGTTACCCTACCGCCAATTCCCTGCTGACGGTGAACTGCGGCAGGTCAATGAACTCATTCCAGCAGGAGATTTCAACATGCGGAGACTGATGGTATCTGTCGCGTCAGCCCTGTTCGCACTCAGTGTTTCGGCCATCGCGTACGCAGCACCGGGCGAAGCATTCATCGACCCGGAACAAGCCGGCCCCGATTTCAAAGTGCAGGGAGAATACGAAGGAA
>JANNDA010000519.1:0-9116 GCA_031387195.1 Planctomyces sp.
TTCGTCAGAATCGGGTTCGGCACGACGAGCCGGTGACATTGCTTCTCGCCCGTGTCGAGCAGATTGCTTTCCGGCCCGATGAAGCACTCCAGCGACATGATCACTTCTTCGCGAATCGAATCGAGTGGCGGGTTCGTGACCTGAGCGAAGAGTTGCTTGAAGTAGTCATAAATCAGCCGCGGTTGGTCGCTCATGCAGGCCAACGCGGCGTCGTTTCCCATCGAACCGAGCGGGTCTTTCTTCGTCTCGATCATCGGGATCAGCATGAATTGCAGCGACTCGGTCGTGTAACCGAACGCCTGCATTTGCTTGAGCAACGCCGGTGCTTCGTATCGCGATGGCACGTCGGACTTCGGCAATTCGGCCAGCCGAATGCGCTGACTGGCGAGCCATTCTTTGTACGGCCTCTTCGACGCGACCGACTGCTTCAACTCTTCATCCGGGATCAGCCGTCCTTGTTCGAAATCGACCAAGAACATCTTGCCTGGCTGCAATCGCCCCTTCGAAACGATGTTCTCCGGAGCGATGTCCAGCACGCCGACTTCGGAGGCCATCACGACTTTGTCGTCCTTCGTGACGTAATACCGACTCGGCCGCAACCCGTTCCGATCCAGCACCGCGCCGATGACATGCCCGTCGGTAAACGAGATCGACGCCGGGCCGTCCCACGGTTCCTGCAACGCGCTGAAGTATTCGTAAAACGCCCGCTTCTCTGCGGACATCGCGTGATGATTTTGCCACGCTTCGGGAATCATCATCATCACTGCTTCCGGCAATGATCGCCCCGCGTGATACAGCAGTTCGAGTGAGTTGTCGAAATTGCCCGAATCAGAACAGTGTGCCTCGCAGACCGGGAACAACTCCTTCAGCTCGTCACCAAACAGCGGCGACTGCATCATCCCCTGCCGCGCATTCATCCAATTGACGTTGCCGCGCAGCGTGTTGATCTCGCCATTGTGCGCCATGAAGCGACACGGTTGAGCACGATCCCAACTCGGGAATGTGTTGGTCGAAAACCGCGAGTGAATCATCGCCAGATGACTCTTATAGTCCGGATCACGCAGATCCTTGAAATAAGGCATCACCTGCGAGGGCATCAACATCCCTTTGTAGATGATGATACGAGTGCTCAGCGAACAGATATAAAACTGCAATGCCTCTTTCAGCTTTGACTCATCGCGGAGCTTATGGCTCGCCAGCTTGCGGATGATGAACAGTTTCCGGTCGAAGCCCGCTTGATCGAGAGCCTCGTCAGCCCCAATCACCAACATCTCCATCGCCGGTTCACAAGCCAGCGCCGAAGGACCGATCTTTGCCGCTGAGGAATCAGTCGGGACTTGTCGCCAACCGATCAATGTCTGGCCCTGCTCGGCGATGAGGTTGTTGACTGTCTGCTTGCAGATTTCGCGTTCAGCAGGGTCTTTGGGCAGAAATACGATCCCGGCGCCGTACCGATCGCGTGCCGGCAACGTCGTCTTGAGTTCGTTCTTGGCCACCTTTTCCAAGAACTCGTAGGGCAGCGCTGTGAGAATGCCAGCTCCGTCGCCGGTGTTCTCTTCGCAGCCGCATGCGCCTCGATGCGTCATCCGCTTCAGCATCTCGTCGGCATCGATCACGATTTGCCGAGACCGCTCACCCTTGATATGTGCAACAAAGCCGACACCACAGGCATCATGCTCAAACGCCGGGTCATAGAGCCCTTGCTTCTTCGGCCAACCATTACTGTGCAGCATCTCGATACTCATAGCGAACCTTCTTATTCAATAACCTTATGTCGTAATCGCTCGCATCGTGCGCGAGCGACCGTGCTTATGTCCGTGAACTCGCTCGACCGGCGGCAGCGTTTCTGGAGGCGCTTTGAGCAACTCTTTAAACTTGGCCGCCGCAGTCGAAAGAGTTTTGTGACGCTTCTGGATGACGCCGAGCGGACGAAACAACGTGACGTCCTTGAGCGGCAGCGCGATCAATGTTCCCGCTTCGACTTCGCGCTGAACCGTCGGTTCTGGCAGGATCGACACGCCCGAACCGATCTCGACGGCGCGTTTGATATTTTCGATGTTGTCGAACGAATGGACGACGTTGACGGCGACCTTCTCAGCTCGCAGCGTCCGATCAATCTCGCGGCGGATCTTGAGGTCTTCAGTGAAGCCCACAAAATCTTCTCCTTCGATCGCCTGAATCACGACGCCCGATTGTTCGAGTCCCTCTTCAACCAGTTTGTGATCTGGCGGAACGACCAACACGAGCGGCTGACGCTGCCATTCCTGAGCGGTGAATTCGCCCCCTTCTTTGGGGTAAGAGACGAGGCCCAAGTCCGCTTCGTCGGCGGAAACTCGACGATAAACCTCGTCCGGGTGTACGTAATCGATCCGTAGATCGACTTCAGAAAACAGATCGCGATAACGCTGAAGATACCGATCCATCTCCGACAGCCCGACCGAATAAATCGCCGCAATGCGAACGCGGCCGACCACTTTGTTGACCATCGTGCGGACTTGGTCTTCCAGCTTACGGAACTCGTCGAGCAGCGAGCGGCAGCCTTCGTGATACACCGCACCCGCTGGGGTCAGTTCGAAGGGGCGTTTGCTGCGGTCGATCAATTGCACGCCCAGACGTTTTTCTAACGTCGAGATCGACTGGCTGACTGAGGATTGAGTCACGTCGCGCTCGGTGGCCGCTTTGGAGAAGCTGCGCAACGACACCACGTCGCAAAAAAGCTCGACGGTTCGCAACGGCATGAGAGCTCAACCTGCCCGCGAGAGCGAGTCATTATCAATTCCACTAATACAGCATCCTGCCAACCATAATTCCGAGGCGGGAAATTAGCCCACAGATTTCCGGTCGTCAAGCATGTGGAATGAAACGCTAGCGGTTCGTTTTCGTCAGCGGCGGGTTGTGACGGCAGCCGCTGTGAGATGGCGACAGAGATCGAAATAAGTTTCTGATCCCGACGTCAGTAACCCGTAGCGTGAGCGAGGACGAACGCTTCACGAGCCTCCGAAGATCATCGCGATTTGAAGCGTCCGCCCTCGCTCACGCTTCGGGTTACTTGGCGCGCGGCCTACTGTCCCGGCTCGTAACCCTGAATTTGATACTGGGAGTCGATCGTTGCCGTCTCCCAGAGTTCCTTCAGGATCGCGGCGATCTCACCTTGGTGGTCGCTCTGCTCAAGCTGATTGCGGATCGCATCTTGGACTTCATCGAACGGGGTGTGCCCAGCTTTCTGACGCTCTAAGACCACGACCACTTGATGGCTCTGCGAGGACGTGATGATGTCGCTGGGCTTACCGATCGGCAGTTCAAAGAGTTTGTCTTCCAGCGAGGTGTCAGCCAGGCTGCCGCGATTGGTCCAATCAAAAAGACCTTTGTTTTCGGCGGTTGGTCCGTCTGAGAGTTCTGCGGCCATTTCTCCAAAGTCACGACCGCTACTAATTCCATCGGCCAGAATTTTGAGTTTGGCTCGCGCCTTCGTCTCGTCACGTCGTGAAATCAGCACTTGCTGCCATTTCACGCGGGCTTTGATCTCATAGTCCTTGAGGTGCTGCTGATAGTAGGCGAACAAGTCCTGGCGGCTGAGCTTTTGATTGCTCTTCAGTCGGCTGGCGATGTACTGGCTGGCCATCAGCTTGTTGCGCATTTGGAGTTCGACCATCGCCAGCGAAGTGCCGCAGCGTTGCAGTTCGCGGTCAATTTCCGCCGAGCTGGTGACGTTCCATTCGGTCTTGAGATCTTCAAGCTTCTCTTGCAATTGACGCTTCGAGTAATCGTCAAAACTCTTCTTCTGCTCCTTCTTGAGCAGCTTGCGCATGGCTTCGGCCAGGAGCTTGCGTTCGACGTGGGTCCGCAGTTCACGCTCGACGGTGGTGTCGATGTATTTGCGGCAGTTCTCCGGTTCTTTCTCACGGAATTGCAAAAACTGTTCGTGCTGCTGCGCATAGCGTTCCAGCAATTGGCTGCGAGTTCCCCGTGCCGCGTCGCTGAGATTCTCGACCGCCAAATCGACCGGTGTTCGTTCGAGGATTTCCGCCTCAAAGATCGGCGCTCCGTTGACGATGGCGACGACTCGATTGCCTTCGAGTCCGTTGGGGAGAGCACTGTCGCTGTTCTTAAATCCTGTCAGAGCGACATCGCCCTCTTTGGACCGAGCGGCATCGCGATCGGAAGCGTCCGCGTATTGCTCGGCCGCTTGGCTCACTGCACCCATGCGTCGTGGCGGAGGGGGACCGACCACCGGATTATCGACCTTGGGACCAACACCGTCCCCCTTACAACCAGCAATTGCCAGCATGACTGTCAGCAGGAGAAGGGTAGGCCGCATGAACCGCATCCTTGCGATAGCTAGCACAACGATTTACAGGTGAGCTGGGAAAGGGGCGGGAGTATGCGTCGGAATCAAATCGGCTGCAACACCGCTTTTAGCTGGGAAAACAGGGCTTCGACGGGCATTTCTGGAGCATCGCCCAGCGGCCAATACGCGGATTTTGTATCGACGATTCGCAAGCGGCCGTTGTGACGCGAGGCCAGTCGGCGGATTTTTGCACCGTCGCGATAGGCGAAGACCAGCCAATCGTCTTCGCGGGAAATTCGGTCAATGCCCCAGGACGCGGCCATCAGTTGCAGCTCGCGCAGTTCGACCATCCGCTCGGCGGCCGGGGGAAGCGGGCCGAAGCGGTCGCGGAGTTCGTTTTGCCAATCGGTCAGTTCTTCGAATGACCCGACGGCCGACAGTTTGCGATACGCCTCGATTTTGGGTCGGCCGGGAGGGACGTAATCCGGAGGCAAGAAGACCGACAGCGGCAGATCGACTTGCACGTGAATGTGCTCTTTCACCGGCAGGCGTTTTGCCTTGCGGACGGCATTTTCCAGCAATTGGCAATACAGCTCATAGCCGACCGCTTCGATGTGCCCGCTTTGCTCGGTGCCGAGGATGTTCCCCGCGCCCCGGATTTCCAGGTCGCGCATGGCGATCTTGAAACCGGCTCCCAGTTCGCTGAACTCCTCGATCGCCTTCAGACGTTTCGTTGCCAGCGGAGTGAGCGACTTGCCGTCTTCCAGCAACAGATAGCAGTACGCCTTGTGCTTGTACCGGCCGACGCGACCACGCAGTTGATGCAAATCGGCAAGCCCATAAATGTCCGCTTGATGAATGAAGATTGTGTTCGCGTTCGGGATGTCGAGCCCGCTTTCGATGATCGTCGTGCAGACGAGCACGTCGATCTCGCGATTGACGAACTGCAACATCACCTCTTCCAGCTCGTGCCCCGCCATCTGCCCGTGCCCGATGCCGATGCGCGCTTCCGGCACAATCTTTTGCAGGCGGTCGGCCATGTGCTGAATGTTGTAGACCCGATTGTGGACGAAGTAGACCTGCCCGTTGCGATTGAGTTCCCGCACGATCGCCTGCCGCACGAGATCGCCGTCGAAGCGCGAGACTCGCGTCGTCACCGCCATGCGATCGACGGGAGCGGTCGTCAGATTGCTGATGTCGCGAATCCCTAGCAGCGACATATGCAACGTCCGCGGAATCGGCGTCGCACTGAGCGTCATCACATCGACTTCGAGTCGCAAGTGCTTGAGCATCTCCTTGTGCTCGACGCCGAAGCGTTGCTCTTCGTCGATGACCAACAGCCCCAAGTTCTTGAATTTGATATCCGGCTGCACGAGCCGGTGCGTGCCGATCAGTAAGTCGATTGCGCCGCTCGCGACCCCTTCGAGAATCTTCTTCTGCTCCCCCTTCGTCTTGTAGCGGGAGATTTGCTCGACGGTGATCGGGTACTCGGCCATCCGTTCGCTAAAGGTCCGGAAGTGCTGCTGCGCGAGCACCGTCGTCGGCACGAGCACCGCCACTTGCTTCCCCGCGTCGATTACTTTGAACGCTGCTCGCATCGCGACTTCGGTCTTGCCGTAACCGACGTCGCCGCAGATGAGCCGATCCATCGGCCGTGTCCGTTCGAGGTCCGCTTTGCAATCGGCGATCGCGAAGAGTTGATCCGGAGTCTCTTCATAAGGAAACGCCGCGTCGAACTCCTGCATCCAGTGCGAGTCGGGGGGATGAGCAAACCCCGGCTTCGTTTCTCGTTGCGCTTGCAGTTGCAGCATGTCGGTCGCGAGATCTTCAACCGCCTCGGCCACTCGCTGCTTCCGCTTGCCCCACGCGGTGCCGCCGACGGTCGATAACATCTGCGACGGCTTCATCCCGCCGACATACTTCTGCACGAGATGGATCAACGAGACCGGCACATAGATCATCACGCGGTCGGCGAATTCAAGCTGCAAGTGCTCCTCGGTTTGATGATCTCCCTTCTCCATCAGCTTCATGCCGCGGTAGCGCGCGATCCCCTGCGTGAGATGCACGACGAGATCCCCTTCGCTCAGATCGAGAAAGCTGTCGATCGCCCGCGACTCAACCCGCCGCTTCCGTTTCGTATCGCGAGCCACCGTCGTCCGGCCAAAGAGTTCGCCGTCGCTCAGGACGATGATCCGATCGCTGACGAGCCGAAACCCGCGCAGTACCCGACCGACGCACAAGCTGACGCGGTCAACGAGGCGAGCCGACGGTACGTCACCATGAGTCTCCGCCATATAACCCGAAGCGTCAGCGTGGGCGGACGCTGCATTAGACTCCGATGCCACCCCACTCGATTTCGACGACGTCTTCTCCGAATCCGGAGCGTCAGCCAGCGCCCTCCCTCGCTGACGCGTCGGGTTATTAATTTCGACTTTGCTCTCGGCCAACAACTCCGACAGCCGCTCGCGTTCCCCTTCGTTGTGGCAGGCGATGAGGACTTGCTCGTCACGTCCGATGACCGACGCGAGTTCTTGCAACACTTCGTGACGCGGCCCGGTGAAGCGTTCGATCGACTCGATCTGCAAATGGCACGACGTCTCAAAGCTGTCCGCCGCGATCGGAGCGATCGTGACGTTCGCGAAATCGGTCAGCCGAGCAATCACCGGCTCAATCGCCAACAACCCCGAATCATCGCTCAGACGCGCGTGATACTGCCTAGCCTCGTCGATCAACTCGGGAAGTTCGATCAGCGCGATCCAACTGCCGATCGGAAGGTGTTCCGTCAGCAGAGGAGGTTGGGCACTCTTGCCCGACTCCGGTTCCATCGACTCTGGACGGGCAGGAGTGCCCGTACTACTGGGTACGCCCATCCCACAAACCGTCAGACACACTTCTTGCAGCGTCTCGATCGTCCGCTGCGTTTCGACATCGAACCAGCGCAGCGATTCGAGTTCATCGCCGAAGAACTCCAACCGCAGCGGATCATCCGCGTCCGGCGGATAGACATCGACGATGCCGCCATGCACACAGACTTCGCCCGGCAATTCGATGGCAGGGACTCGCTCAAACCCGCGTTCGATCATCCACCGCAGCAACTCATCGACATCGACGCTTTCGCCAACCTTGAACGTTCGCGTGGAGGCGGCGATCTCCGCTCGACTCGGAACCGGCTGCATGAGCGCCGGCCCGCAGGTCACGATCACGCGCGGCGGCATGTCGGAGCCGATCGCTCGCAGCGCCCGCAAACGCGCTCCCCAAACCGCGTCCGTCGCGGTCGCTTCACGCGGCCAGCTTTCCCAGGCCGGAAAGATCAGGGGCGCTCCCAACGTGGCGACAGGCGGCTCACCTGTCGCTTCCACAGGCGAGCCACCTGTGGCTACGAGAAAGTTGAAGACGTCATCGGCGAACTCATCAACGTCGTGCATCCGAGGCAGCACGACGACCAGCGGTTTTCCGAGTTCGATCTGCTGAGCCAGCGCCGCGACAACCAGCCCCGCCGACGAGCCCCACGCGCCGTCAATCGCCCCCGCCTGCCCCCGCTTCATTGCGGCGACGACTGCGGCAAACGACTCCTGCCGAGGCAACAACGCGGGCAGCTCGCGCAGGGTTATCCCCTGGCGAGTCGCTTTGAGCGTGTCGTCCTTTTTTCGAGGCTTCGGCATAAGGCACGGTTTGTAGGATGGGCACTCTTGCCCGTCCATGCGTCGTAGCACAGACGGCTTGCCTGTGAGTTCATCCCGAAAACGGCACAGGCGAGCCGCCTATGCGACGTTCCGAAAACGGCTCTACATCGCACGCAGCGGGAAGATATCGACCTCAACGCCGGGGCTGAAGAGTGCGTGTGCCGGAGGATCAGTCACGTTGATTCCCGCAGCAGTCGTCAGTGATTGCTCGCAACTCAGCAGCTTGACGGTCTTCAACGGATACGGTCGATGATGCACTTGGCCGCGAGCGATTCGGCCGGGGGAAAGCTCGGTGAAGAGCAGATATCGTTCGACCAGAAAGAACTCCAACGTGCCGGGCACTGCTTCGCCGTGAGGCCCTCCGGTCACAAGCCAGTCACCGAGTTCGACCGCAATGTCAGTGTGAGCGGGAGCAGAGGTGGGCCACAGTCGTCGGCTGCGGTATTCGGTCGTGTTGTCTTGGCGAGCGATGTCCATCTCGGCGCGGAAGTAGTTTAACCGCCATCGCCAGCGAGCAACTCGCACGGCCAACGAGTTCGCGGCCTCAAGGCTGAAGAACCACACTCCCGGCTCACCGTTGCAGACGACGTAGGTTCGCAGGTTCGTTTCGTGAAACTTTGAAACGCCCGGCAAAGCGGGAAACCACCACGGACGGACTCCCGACATGTGAAACGGAACAATGCCGACCCACGCCGAACCGTCAAATTCATCGATCTCAACTTGAGCGGGTAACAGCGGTCGCAACACGGAAGCTGGTATCCGCCAGTGGATGAACAGCAAGTCGGTCCAAGTCTGATATCCGGCCATTCGACCTTGCGGACGGGCGCGTTGAGCCAAGCGGTCGATTGTTGTTTCCAACGGCATGATGATTGTCTTCACAAGCCAGAGTACGTCAGGCGGAGTATTGCTCCTCGCCACCAAGACGAGAACGATGATGGACCGTGATTTCCCCAGGACTGTTAACGACTGCTCGTGAGGGATCGCTCGGCGAAGCCGCAAAAGTAACCCGACGCGTTAGCGTGGGCGGGCGCTCCAGGAGACTCTGAATTCAGCGTTTTGTGGAGCGCCCGCACTCGCTAACGCTTCGGGTTACTTTTGGTGAGAACTGTCTGAAATATCCTTGCAGAAAAACAACGACCTCGGGC
>JANNDA010000579.1:0-4236 GCA_031387195.1 Planctomyces sp.
TTCGATTGGCACCGACCTGGGTGCCGCGGTCGTTCTTGCAGCCGGGCCTGCGATTGAAGCTGCATCCGGCGGATTACTACGCGCTCGGGACACATCGCGGCGGCATTGATGAGCGGTGGTTCTCTTCGACGACGTTCGCCATGAACGACAATCGTGCGGCCGATGAAGGGCTGAGCTACGTCGTCTTTGGCAAAGAGAAATTCACTCTGCGCGATGCGGTTGAAGAGATTGGCTCGGACGTGATTGGTTCGGCGATGTGGAAGAAGTTCAAGAAGTGGCCGGTCTACTCGAAGTTCTTCGACAACATGGGACCGATTCCGCACCACATGCACCAGAACGAGAAGCAAGCCAAGCTCGTCGGGCAAGAAGGGAAGCCGGAGTCGTATTACTTCCCGCCGCAGATGAATCAGATCGGCAACAATTTCCCGTACACGTTCATGGGTTTGGAGCCGGGGACGACGAAGCAAAACGTGATCGACGCACTCGCTCGCTGGAACGACGGCGACAACGGCATCCTCGATCTGTCGAAGGCGTACCGCTTGAAGCCCGGCACCGGTTGGTTGATTCCGCCGTGCGTGTTGCACGCGCCGGGAAGCCTCGTGACTTACGAGCCGCAATGGGGCTCAGACGTGTTTGGCATGTACCAGTCGATGGTCGAAGGCCGAGCGGTTCCGCGAGCGTTGCTCACGAAAGATTTTCCGGAGAAGAAGCACAACGACTTGGAATACCTCGTCGATGCGCTCGACTGGGACAAAAACGTCGATCCGGACTTCAAGGACAACAATTACCTCGAACCAATCAACGTCGGCGAAACGTCTAGCGAAGGCTACCAAGACCGCTGGGTCGTCTACGGTCGCGTGGATGGCAAGCAGTTGTTCTCGGCGAGAGAACTGACCGTGATGCCTGGTGCGAAATGCACGATCAAAGATGGAGCGGCCTTCGGTTGGATCACGACTCAAGGCCGAGGCCGCATCGGCAAGATGGCTCTGCAAACGCCAGTGATGATCCGCTTTGGTGCAATGACCGAAGACGAAGTCTTCGTGACTCAGCGAGCCGCCGCCGAAGGTGTCGAAGTGGAAAACACCGGCACCGAACCACTCGTCGGCCTGCGTTACTTCGGCCCAGATGCGTTCGCGGATTCCTTGTTGCCGAACGTCGGCGACTACAAGAAGTTCGCAACCGCGGCACCGGGGAAGAAAAAGAAGAAATAAGGAAACAATTTCAACACGGAGGCACAGAGAAGGCTGATTGTGATTCCGGCCCTCTTGCTTACTCCGTGCTCTCCGTGCCTCCGTGGTTAAATAAATCCATTCACTCCGCCTTTTCGATTTGAACTTCACTCATCAAGGGACATCTCCATGTCGAACGTCTTCCCGAAACTTCACAACGCCATGTGGCCTGGAATTGTTGGCAAAGGATCGCCGGGGGCGGAACCGTTTATTGCTCTCGACCGGATGCTGGAGTTGACGACTCAGGCGGAAGTCGATGGGCAAAAGTTTGATGGCGTGGATCTCTTCTTGTTTGATCCGCACGTCAACATCGACCTGAGTGAGGACGACGTGAAGCGAATGGCCGACAAGATCGCCTCAAAGGGACTGGCAGTCGGATCTGTCGTGGCTCCGGTGTGGCCGGGAACCGTTGGTGACAGCGCGATGGGTGGGCCAGAGCAGCGTGCCAAGTTTGTCCTGGCGGTGAAGAAGGCTTGCCGGATCGCGGACATCCTTAACCGGCACGGCGTGCGGAAGTATGGCATCATTCGGATTGATGCCGCCGATGGGCCGAGTCATTGGTTGGAAGATCCGGTCGGCAACACGAAGAAGATCGCATCGACGTTCCGTGAAGCGGGTATTGTCGCGGCCGCGCATGGCGAGCGGCTCGCGGCCGAAGGGGAGATTTGCTGGGGCGGGATGCACTCGTGGAAAGACATGCTCGACCTGCTGGAGCAGACTGACATGCCGGGAACCGTTGGGTTCCAGGCCGACCAAGCTCACACGTATTTGTACTTGATGGGCTACAACGCACCGGAGCACGCGCTGCTCAAAGCGGGCTATTCGCAGGCCGAGTTCGATGCCGCCTATACGAAGATGACCGACGCTCTGCGCCCGTGGACGATCGACTTCCATGTGGCTCAGAACGATGGCACCGTGCATGGTTCTGGCGACCACGATAAGACGGGGCGTCACTGCCGAGCCGACGATCCGAATGGCAAGCTCGACATCACCGCGACGGCTGGTTACTGGCTCAAGGGTGCGAAAGATCGCGGCATCCGCCACCTTTGCTGGGACGGCTGCATGTTTCCGAACGCGACGCTGGAAGATCCGAAGACGTGGAACACGATCCTCGGTGCGATGATCAAGGTGCGTGACGCTCACGGCTGGAACGATTGATCGACGGGCAACACTCTCAAGACACTTGAAGCCCGAATGCCAACGACTGGCATTCGGGCTTCTCGCATTTTATGGAGCCGATACATCGTGAACCGTTTCGATATTTCGGAGGGAACTCAGAATCTGATTTGTCTCTTTCACAGTGTGACCTAAAGTTTTGATGAACATGGAGAGGATTGATTCGGGCCTCACTCATTCGGATGTCATCATGCTGCGTCGTTCGTCAAATCGCTCGTCCGCTCCACGCCGGTGCGGCGCCGTGACCGTCGAGTTGGCGCTGGTGTTGCCAATTTTCCTCATGTTGGTTTTTGGCATCATTGAGTTCGGACGCGGATTTATGGTGGGGCAATTGGTGACGAATGCCGCACGCGAAGGAGCCCGTCGAGCCATTGTCGATGGCAGTACGAACTCGGACGTCAGCACTTTCATCAAGAACTTCATGCACTCATCGAGTAACGTGAAAACGGCAGACGTTTCGGTCACGATTGCGGTGACTCCAGCGGCCGGCAATCCGGCAAATCCGACCAACAATCTGGCGACGTGTTTGTCCCGCGACTTGGTCACCGTGACCGTCGTGATACCGTTCAACAAAGTCGCACTGATTGGCGGAAAGTATCTGGCCGGGAAAAATCTCAGCGGGAAAGCCGCGATGCGGCATGAATGATCGACTCGCCCGCAACCTCAAACCACAACAGCCGGTGTCCTGCGACATCGGCTGTTTTCATTGGTGTTGGGTGCGATCCCAATGTGGAAACGATTCAACATAGTCCGCGAACGCTTTTCCGTTCGTCGGCCAACGAGTACGGTGCCTCGCGTCATGTCCGCAGGCGTCGTGTTTGATTGGAGAGCATCGTGCCCACACCCGGTGAAGCGAGTTCAGTTCACGTGAATCTCGGCGAGCGAAGCTATGAAATTCGCATCGTCAGCGGCGGCTTGGCCGAGTTACCCACGTTGTTACCAAGCTGGCTGGATCGCAGTGTGTATCGCGCGGGAAGTTCGCGAATCGCGCACATCGTCACCGATCGAAATGTGAGACCTCAGGCGAATGTTGTGCGTGAAGGGCTCACCGGCACCGGCTGGACTTGCGGGCTGACGGAGCTTGATCCGGGCGAGAAGACAAAATCGGTGGCCAATCTGTCGGCGATTTGGGACGACCTGATTACTTTGAAGTCGGATCGTCGCACAGTCGTCATCGCTGTCGGTGGCGGTGTGATGGGCGATCTGGCGGGCTTCGCTGCCGCTTCGTTCGTGCGTGGCCTGCCGTTTGTGCAAGTCCCGACAACGTTGTTGGCGGATGTCGATAGTTCGGTTGGCGGCAAGACGGGAATCAATCATCCCGCCGCCAAGAATATGCTCGGCGCGTTTCATCAACCGGTGGGCGTACTGATCGACACGTCTATGCTCGACACGTTGCCGCCGCGTGAATTTTCCGCCGGCATGGCCGAGGTGGTGAAATATGGTGTGATCCTCGACGGCGACTTTTTCACGTTTCTGGAACAGCGGGCTGACGCGATCAACCAGCGCGATGCGGGAATCTTGCGACAGATCATTGCTCGCAGTTGTCGTTTGAAAGCGGACGTTGTGGAGAAAGACGAATACGAACGAACCGGTTTGCGAGCGGTGCTCAACTATGGACACACGTTTGCGCACGCCTTCGAGGCACTGGCCGGATACGGCGAGATGTTGCATGGCGAAGCGGTTGCGATCGGCATGATTTACGCCAGTCATCTGGCCGAGCGGCTCAATCTGATTGACGCAGAAACGACACGCCGCCAAGAAGCGTTGCTCCGCACGTTTGGTTTACCCACTCGGTTGCCTGCTGGTTGGACGCATTCCGATGACGCGGTCC
>JANNDA010000594.1:0-1618 GCA_031387195.1 Planctomyces sp.
GCCGCCGCCCGAGCGAAACTCTTGACCGGCTGCTCGACGTAACTTCAACTCACGCAAGCGGCAGTGCCATTCGGGACAGGTCCATTTATGGCGTTATATCTGTCCCCTTTGATTTCCCCGATCTTAACTACACCTGCTCCAACGCCTGCTTCAAATCGTTGAAGATGTCTTCGATGGCTTCGGTGCCGATTGAGAGGCGGATGAAGTCGGGGGTGACGCCGGAGGCGGTTTGTTCTTCGACGCTGAGTTGTTGGTGAGTCGTGCTGTTCGGGTGGATGATCAGCGACTTGCTGTCGCCGACGTTGGCGAGATGGCTGAAGAGCGTCACGCTGTTGATCAGCTTGACGCCGTTTTCTTTTTGCTGAGTGGGAGTGGCACCCTTGATGCCGAAGCCCAGGATCGCGCCGCAGCCTTTGGGCAGGTATTTTTTACCGCGTGCGTAGGACGGGTGAGATTCGAGGCCGGTGTAGTTCACCCAGCTCACTTTGGGATGTGATTCCAAGAACTGGGCGACTGCCAGCGCGTTGCTGCTGTGACGTTCCATGCGGAGGTGCAAGGTTTCCAGTCCTTGTAAGAACTGCCAGGCGTTGAAGGGACTCATGCACGCGCCGAGGTCACGCATTCCCTGCACGCGAGCCTTCAGAATGTAGGCGAGCTTCATGCCACCGAATGCCTCGAAAAACTTCAGGCCGTGATAGCTGGGGGCCGGCTCGGTCAGATCCGGAAAGCGGCCGTTGTCCCAAGGAAAATCACCCTTCTCGACGATGATGCCGCCCATCGACGTGCCATGTCCGCCGATGAACTTGGTGGTCGAGTGAACGATGATGTCCGCTCCATGAGCGAACGGCTGGCAGAGGCACGGTGAGGCCAGCGTGTTGTCCACGATCAACGGAATGCCGTTGTCGTGAGCGATCTGGCTAATCGCGTCGAAGTCGGGAACATCGACGCGCGGGTTGCCGATCGTTTCCACAAAGATCGCTCGCGTGTTCTGGTCGATCGCGTTGCGGAAGTTTTCGGGATCGGCTTGCAGGACGAACTTGGTGGTGATCCCCATTTTCGGCAACGTGTAGTGAAACAGGTTGTAGGTGCCGCCATAGAGGCTTGTGCTGGCGACAATGTTATTTCCAACCGAGGCAATGTTGAGAATGGCGAGCGTGACGGCAGCGAGTCCCGATGCGGTGGCCAACGCTCCGGAGCCACCTTCGAGCAGTGCGACCCGTTTCTCCAACACGTCAGTGGTCGGGTTCATCAGTCGCGTGTAGATGTTGCCGAATTCTTGGAGGCCGAAGAGTTTGGCCGCGTGTTCCGTGCTGTTGAAGACGTACGAGGTGGTTTGATAAAGCGGAACCGCTCGCGAGTTTGTCGTGGGGTCAGGAGTCTGTCCGCCGTGGATGCACAACGTTTCGGGACGGTAGTTGCTGTCGTTCATGATGTTGGTCTCTCATCGGAGTCGCAGGGATTGAGAGTCAGTGAGACGGCAGGCATGATCAGCCAACGCTGGGGAACATTCAAGCCGCGTTTCGTGAAGGAATTACTCTCCGAGGTTGTGAAGATTTACGTGGGATAAGCTTCCAGCTTGTCACTTCCCAAAGCAGTTCCGACAAGCTGGAAGCTTATC